>JAAEUB010000188.1 GCA_024227755.1 Paracoccaceae bacterium
AACGGCGGTATCCTGCCGTATGTCCTCAGAAAGCTTATCGGATAATACAGTATCCCTTAACAGCGGTCTACCAAAGTTACCTTCCGGTTCATATACCTCCAAGCGGCCAGGGCAGTTCAACAAAAGCCTGCAGCAGGCCCGGTGGAAAGTCCCGGTGCAAGGCACCCGCCATAAAGCACATCAGCGCAATGCCGCTGGCCGTCAGGATCAAGGTTTTGAGCCAGCTGCACCGGGCCCGCACCCTGATGAATGTCACAAGAAACACCGCCAGGGCGAGAATGAACCCGACCAGCGATGATAACACGAGCAGGCTTGCAAACCAGGCCATCGTCCCCCAGAACCCGTGTGGGGCGTCCGCGTCTTCACCGCTGGCTTCCCGGTCGGCAAAAACATTATCTGTTTTCGGAGCCCGGATCATACGGATGATCAGCGCAAGGCAGGCGACCGTTGCAACAAATGAGATGGTCATCGGAAAGATACGATCGGTTAGTATGGTGATTGCAGCGGCGTTAAAATAGCTGATCACGAAATAGACGGTGACACATATCAAAAAGATCAGTGGTGCGCGTTTCCCCCCGACCGGCACATTGCCCTCGGACATGATCGATTTGGCCTGCCGTATACCAAC
>JAAEUB010000189.1 GCA_024227755.1 Paracoccaceae bacterium
CCCAGACCCCCAAGGCCCATACGCTCCAAGGCTGCTTCAACTTTTGACGATTGACTGGATGAAAGCCGCAAGGAAGGATTCAGCCCAAGCCCGACATTATCGCGTGCGCTAAGATGCGGAAACAGATTTCCGTCCTGAAACAGGATAGAGACTGGGCGCTGGGCCGGGGAAAGGCGGGTCAGGTCATGACCCTCCCAAAGGATGCGCCCGGCATTCGGTGCCAGAAACCCGGCAATGATTGCGAGCAGTGTCGATTTGCCCGCACCAGAGGGTCCAAGCACCGCAGCCTTGCGACCTGGATTAATGGAAATGTTTGCCGAAAGGGTAAAATCGCCTTGCTGTAAGAACACCGATTTAAGTTCAAGCACGTGCACCTCCCCCCCGATCAAACAGCCAAAACAACGCAAGCGACAGGCACAACAGCAAAAGTCCCGCAGCTGCCGCATCCTGCATTCTGTATGCCCCCATCAGCCGGTAAAGCTGCAACGGCAAGGTGGCCTGATCGGGTGCCGCAAACAATGCTACTACGCCTAGATCACCCATCGACAATGCGGCGGTCAACCCGGCGCCAAAGCCCAACGGGCGGCGCAGACGAGGCAGCCAAAGCAGGCGCAAACGGGCAAAGCCATCAACTCCGAGCCCGTCAGCCAATCGCCCAAAATCAGCCTCGGTCGTGGTCAATGCAGGCAGGAGGATACGTAAGACAAACGGTAATGCCATCAACGCATTTACCATTGCGGTAACTGGCAGGGCAAAGAGGGCCGGGTCAGCCAGTGGATGGATGACAATGAAAAGCCCGGTACCGATGACGAGGGGCGACGCCGCAATCCCCAACATCCCCAGACTTCCCACAACTTGCAGCTTGTTTAGTACCGATAGCGCGGCGATAGATATCGCCAGGATCAGGGATATTGCGGTTGCGGCCAGCGCCACACCGAGCGAACGCAGGGCCGCCACCCAAACAGGTGTCGGAAGCGCCGCAATTCCCGGCAAACCGTTCCATACCACCATGCTGAGCGGTATGATCAGGAACAAAGCGGCAAGTATGATCAGGGCTGTATCAATCACGCGCAATACGGGCTGTTCCGCCTCCCACCGTCGCGCAATATGATCCAGCCCCGCCCCAAAACCTGCCCCCGGAAGACCAAAGCGCAGGGCCAGCATGGCGGCAGTCAATCCCAGGCCCATCTGTACCAATGCAAGATAAGCGGCCTTACCCAGATCGAAATCGAGTCGGACTGCCTGATAGATCGCCAGCTCTATCGTCGTTGCTCGTGGTCCACCGCCCATGGTCAGGGCGACTGCGAAAGAAGTCAGGCAGACAAGAAATACCACGAGCAATGCGCCCGGTAGGACGGTGCGCAGCATTGGGCGTTCCAGCAATCGGCCAACGTCGCGGGTTGAAAAACCAAGCGACGCCGCCAACCGGAACCGTTCACCCGGGATGTCCTGCCAGCCCTGCAGAATTAGGCGTGTGGCAAGTGGTAGGTTAAAGAATACATGTGCCAGCACAACGCCCTGCAAGCCGTATATGCTTACAGGCTCCAATCCTGCCCAGATCAGGGCAGAGTTAACCATTCCAGCCCGGCCGAACACCGCCAGTAATCCCAGCACAGCAACCATTACCGGCAAAACAAAAGGCGCACCCATCAAAATGATTAACAGGTGCCGAAACGGAAAACTCCTTCGTGACAAGGCACGTGCCACAGGAACAGCAAGCCCAACACTGATCATGGCCGACAGGCTTGCCTGCAGCAAGGTAAAGCGAACAGCAGACCAATCCGAAGGGCCAAAGCCGCCAGTAAACTCGGCACGCAGGCCGACCGCCAGCAATGTGCCGGTAATCAGCCCCAGAACAAGTGTCAGGGCAAGGCCACCCGCCAGGGTGGGCCTGGTCAGTTTGAAGATACGCTTAACCATTCGTCTATCGCCACATCACGGATCTCCCGCGCCTCGTCGCTTGAATACATCAGGGCCTTCGCGGGTTGGATCAGGGTTTCAAACCCTTCCGGCAGACCGCCCTTGGGTGTCACTGAAGGGTACATCCAATTGGTGGTAGGGATAATTTCCTGAAAGGTTTCCGAGGTCAAAAAGGCCATGAACCGGTTCGCAAGTTCCGGCTGATCAGTCCCTGCCACCTTTGCGGCAACTTCGACCTGCATGTAATGCCCGTCACTGAATGAAGCAGCGGCCTTTGAGCCATCACCCTCTGCAATCAGATGGTAAGCAGGTGAAGTTGTGTAAGACAGCACCATGTCCGCCTCGCCTTCCAGAAATAATCCGTAAGCTTCGGACCAACCCTTGGTCACTGTCACGACATGCCGGTTAAGGCCCGTCCAAGTTTCGGGCGCGTGGTCGCCAAAGACCGATTTGACCCACAAGAGTAGCCCCAAACCGGGAGTTGAGCTGCGCGGGTCCTGGATAATGATGCTTAGATCCGAAGCAATCAAATCATTGAAACTTTCCGGCGGGTTAGAGACCTTTTCGCGATCATAGATAAACGCAAAGTAGCCCCAGTCATAAGGCACGAACATTTCGTCACTCCAGGTGACTGGTAGGTCAAAGTTGACATCTGTCAGACTGTGTTCAGCAAACAACCCGGTGCCGCGTGCCGCCGCGGTCAGGTTGGTATCTAACCCAAGAACCACATCTGCCTTGGTGCGAGACCCTTCCAGACGGATGCGAGCCAGTAATTCGGCGCCGTCGCCGGTACCAACAAATTGCAGATCACAGTCGCATGTGGCCTCGAATGCTTCTTCAACGGCCGGTCCCGGCCCCCAATCGGAAACAAAGCTGTCATAGGTATAGACAGTGAGGATGGGGGTGTCGGCATTGGCCGCGGTGGCCATGGCGGCGGCACTTGTCATGAAAATGCCTGCGATAACAGAAAGTGTCTTCATAGGATGCTCCATTTGCGTCTTTGCGCATTGGGGGCGGTGTTCGGGTGAGAAATCCACCTTCCCTCCGCCGGTTTTAACCGGTTCAGGTTCTACGGGTTCGCTACGCATCTCAGCCATGATTGGCACCCCGAGGTGGGGGTAGCGTATGCGCTCGCCCTTGCCCCCGCAAGTCGAAACCCCTAGAGATTTCGCAAAGGAGCACAGAATGTCGATGAACAGCTTTGGCCATCTGTTTCGGTTTACCACCTGGGGCGAAAGCCACGGGCCAGCGATTGGCGCGACAGTGGATGGCTGCCCACCGGGTGTGCCGCTTGAGGCTGATATGCTGCAACACTGGCTGGACCGACGCAAACCGGGCACGTCGAAATACACCACCCAAAGGCGCGAGGCGGATTTGGTGCGCATTCTGTCGGGCGTGCATGAAGGCCAGACTACCGGCACGCCAATTCAGCTGATGATCGAAAACACCGACCAACGCTCAAAGGACTACGGCGATATTGAGCAGAAATTCCGCCCCGGTCACGCCGATATCACCTATTGGCAGAAATATGGCATCCGCGATCCACGTGGTGGCGGGCGTTCCTCGGCCCGCGAAACCGCAAGCCGTGTGGCAGCGGGCGGGGTGGCGCGCGAGGTGCTTTCAACGTTGGCACCCGAGGTAAGTATCTCTGGCTATATGGTCCAGATGGGACCACACAGGATTGACCGCAGTCGGATGGATCTTTCTGAGATTGAGCGCAATCCTTTCTGGGTGCCGGATGCGAAGGCAGCGGCAGATTGGGCCGAGTATCTCGATGGGTTGCGCAAGGTCGGAAGTTCGGTTGGGGCGGTGTGTGAGATCACCGTCTCAGGGCTTCCCGCAGGGCTGGGCGCGCCGGTTTACGCCAAGTTAGACACTGATCTGGCTGCTGCCTGCATGTCTATCAATGCAGTTAAAGGCGTCGAGATTGGCGAGGGCATGGGGGCCGCCGTTCTTACCGGTGAAGAAAACGCCGATGAGATCACTATGGGACCAGAAGGACCTGAATACTGTTCGAACCACGCAGGTGGCATCCTTGGCGGCATCTCGACCGGGCAGGATATTGTGGTGCGGTTTGCGGTGAAACCAACCTCGTCAATCCTGTCCCCGCGCCAAACCATCACCAAGGCCGGTGAGCCTGCCGAGATCATTACCAAAGGCCGCCACGATCCCTGTGTGGGCATCCGCGCCGTGCCGGTGGGCGAAGCAATGGTGGCCTGCGTTATCCTCGATCATCTGCTGTTGCATCGCGGGCAGATAGGGGATGGGCCGAGGGGACAGATAGGCTGAAGCCGACGCAAGCGAAGCTGATGAAGGAGTGGGTGAGCGTTGCATTTTCGAGGGTCCGGGATTACCCTTCTCGCGTTCATAAAGCGAGTGGGTATTCAAATGGCTGATTTTTCTGTCTCTACCTCAATGTCCCTCATGCGCAAAACTGCGCCCTTTGTCGCTTTTCGCGTTATCGTCTATTTCGCCATCGCTGCGGCTTACGTTCTGGTTACCGGTGTGGGGGCTGGCATTGGATGGGGCGTCGGCGCGTTTGGTGATGACGATTTTCGTGCCGGAGCGACTTTTTGGGGTGGCGGTATAGGCTTCGCCAGTACCGCAGCGGTGCTGTATTTTCTACGTGAATACATCCTTTACATGGTCAAGGCAGGGCATGTGGCGGTGATGGTCGAGCTTTTAGATGGGCGCGAGCTACCCGCCGGAAGGGGCCAGATCGCTTATGCGCAAGACATCGTCAAACAGCGCTTTGGCCAATCTAATGTCCTTTTCGGCATCGACCAGCTGCTCAAGGGTGTGATCCGCGCCACTACACGCCTGGTAGAGGGGTTGGCTTCGATCCTGCCGATCCCCGGTCTTGACGGGCTGATGAAACTTGTTCGTGCCTTCCTTCGCGTTGCTGTGGGTTTGATTGACGAAGTTATCCTGGCCTATTCCATGCGCATTCGTGCTGAAAATCCGTGGGAGGCCTCGCGCGACGGGCTTGTGCTTTACGGCCAGAATGCCAAGGCGATGCTGGGGAATGCGGCGTGGATCGCGCTTGTTACCTATGGGCTGGCATTCGTGGTGTTCCTGATCATGCTGGCCCCGGCAGGTCTGGTGGTCTACCTGATCCCCGGCGGTTGGTCCGCAGGGGTTTTTGTTTTTGCCATCCTGTTTGCATGGGCCGTCAAGGCCGCTTTGATCGAGCCTTTTGCGGTCGCCTGTCTGCTACAAGCCTACTTTGCGGTCACCGAGGGGCAAGAACCCAATCCAGAATGGACCGCCAAACTTGACGGGGTCAGCGCCAAATTTGGCAAGCTCACAGAAAAGGCACGCAACTGGGCGGGCGCTAAGACGGCTTAAGCGGTTGCGGCGGCCAGTGCAGTATCCATAAGCCCCTTGATCGCAGCTTTCGAGGTGCCAGCGACGATGCGACCAAGCTCTTCATCGCCCTTCAGCACAATGAGGGTCGAGCGGCGCGGGATGTCGTTCATCACGGTGATGGCGGCGTTTTTGTAGGTGTCCCAGTCGACCCTGATAAAGGTGACGTTGGTGTCATAGGCCGGGTTTTCAGCCCGCAGTGCATTGATCACACGTTCCTGTGCCTTGCAGGTGCCGCACCATGAGGCCGCATAGTCCACAAAAACGGTTTCCCCCCGCGCCAGAGCTTCTGCGACCATACCGTCAGCATAGTCCAGAACGGCCGCGCGCAGCGCAAGCGGTGTCAGGGTGGCAGAGGCAGTCAAAGCAATAAATTCACGACGTTTCATTTGGGTACTCCTTTAGATTGAGACAGAAAAATCAGTAAGCCAGTTTGGCAGATGGTCCAGCATCCAGCCTTCGATGACATGGTGGAATTTGAAGAAAATCATCGCGCCAACAACTATGAAAACCACGCCCATGATAGGGCGGGATTTTTCGGCAAATTTACGCATGGTGGCCTGGCGTTTGAGGATCGCGGCGCGTGCACCGTAGCCGAGTGCGAGAATTATGGTGGAAACGCCCATCGCAAATGTGACCATGATGGCGGTGGCGCGCAGCAGGTTTTCACCTTGCGAAGCCAGTGCGATGGCACCGCCCAACGTTGGCCCGACACATGGGCTCCAGACTGCACCAAGTAAAAGGCCGACCAGTAACTGGCCCTTCAGACCTGAACGGTCGATACTGTCCAGCCCGCTATCGGCGCGGGTTGAAAGGCCCCCGGTCGCGGTGGCAAAACCCGTAGAAAAGCGCGGCACAAGCAAGATCAGGCCAAAACCGATCATCAAAAGCGCGCCAGCATTGGCAATGCTTTCTTCGGTTATCCCGAACGAGCGGCCAGCGGCACTTACCACAACGCCTAAAAGAACGAATGACAAGCTCATCCCGGCTGCAAGCATGAGTGGTCCGAGCTTGCTGGCCTGCAAGGCGGTGGCCAGCACAATCGGCAACACCGGCAGAACGCAAGGGTTAATCAAGGTCAGAAGACCGGCGGCGTATCCAAGCAAGAATTCCATAAATTCGATGTATTGCAGCGCGCCTGCTTTGTCATCACACGAAGCCCTTACGCGCTTTCACGTCCGCGTGGGCTTTGTTTCGACATCTGCACAGCCAGAATGCCCAAAGTGATGACAACAACACCCAGCGCGTCGTACCAGCCGAGTGTTTCACCCAGCAATATGGCAGCCACGGTGACGCCCAGAAACGGGTTCAGAAAATGAAAGGTCGCCGCTTTGACCGCGCCAATCTGACCGACCAGCTTGAACCAAACCCAAGTGGCCAGCAAACCCGGAACCAAAACGGTGTAGGTAAAGGCGGCGATTAGCTGCCAGGACCACGCCACCGTGGGCGTTTCAAGTGCCAATGCGAACGGCAAAAGCGCGATGGTGCCGACCAACATTTGCAGGCCGACAACCATCAACAGATTGCCGCTGCCGCCAACGCCGCGAACGGCCAAGGTGGCAAAGGCCAGCGCAAGTGCACCTATGCCGCAAAGCATGATCGCTACCGCATCCGCGCCTCCAGACAGGCGAGCGCCCATGATAATCGCTACCCCGGCCATCCCCGCAAACAACCCCAGCAACCCCAGAGGCCGCACGGTTTCACGAAAGATGAGCCAACCGGCCAAGGCTACCAATAGCGGCATTGACGAGGCGATGATGGCCGCAAGCGATGCTTCGATCGTTTGCATGGCGATGAAGTTCAGCCCAAGATACAGCGCGTTTTGGCAGATACCGAACAGGATAACCGCGCCCCATTGGCGTCGGCTTAGCCGGGCACTTTGGCCCAGAAGGGCCGCGATAGTGACGCCAATAACCCCGGAAAGCGCAAAGCGAACCGCAAGCGCGGTTAAAGGGGGGGCTGCGGCCACGATGATGCGGGCCGACGTAAACGCCGAGGACCACATCAGCGCAAAGGCCAATCCCATCAGTATTGCGCGGAGGTTCACATGTGCTCCAAAAATCAAAAAAAGGGCCGCCAGTTTGGCGACCCTCTATGAATTAGACTTTGGGCACAAGCCCCAACGGTTTAGCCGTTGACGCTGTCTTTCAGCGCTTTTGCGATGGTCATTTTTACGACCTTATCGGCATCTTTGTGGATCTGTTCGCCGGTGGCAGGATTGCGCACCATGCGTGCAGGGCGTTCGCGGCAATAAATCTTGCCAACGCCGGGCAGAGTAACCGCACCGCCGCCTGATACTTCGCTGGTGATTACAGCAATAATCGCTTCCAGCGCGCCGGTAGCTGATTTTTTGTCCGCGCCCATTTCTTCGGCCAGAGCCGCCACGAGCTGGGTTTTCGTCAAAGGTTTCGTCGCCATGTATTTTCTCCTCACATTGCCCCATGATTGGGATCCATTGGGGGCATTTAACTGAATATGGCCGGGCGGCACAACAATTTGTGTCCAAAATAGGCGGAAAATGCCCATTTTTGTTGGTTTTCCGCTTCTCAGAGGAAGGCAGTTTCCTCGAACGAGCGTAATTTCCGGCTGTGAATGCGCTCAAGCGGCATTTCGCGCAGAATTTCCATCGCTTGAATACCAATCAGCAAATGGCGTCCAACCTGATCGGTATAGAAATCCGAGGCCATGCCGGGCAGTTTCAATTCACCATGCAAGGGCTTGTCGGACACACATAGAAGGGTGCCGTAAGGGACACGAAAGCGAAAACCATTGGCGGCGATGGTTGCACTTTCCATATCCAGTGCAATCGCCCGACTTTGGTTAAGCCGCTGAACCGGGCCGGACTGGTCGCGAAGTTCCCAATTACGGTTGTCCAGCGAGGCGACAGTGCCGGTACGCATGATGCGTTTACGTTCGAAATCTTCAAGATTGGTGACTTTTGCAACGGCGCTTTCCAACGCGATCTGGATCTCGGCCAATGGTGGGATCGGGACCCAGATCGGCATATCATCATCCAACACCCCGTCTTCGCGCAGGTATGCATGCGCCAGGACGAAATCGCCAAGCCGTTGCGAGTTTCTGAGCCCAGCACAATGACCGACCATCAGCCATGCATGTGGCCTGAGTACGGCGATGTGATCAGTTGCGGTTTTGGCATTGGATGGCCCGACGCCGATATTAACCAATGTGATCCCTGACCCATCCTTGCGCGTGAGGTGATAGGTTGGCATTTGGGGCAGCTTGGCAGGGGTCTTGATTTTGCAGGTTCCGGTAAAAATCTCACAATTTCCCGGCCCGACAAAACTTACATATCCACTGTTTTCATCAGCCAGCATTTTGCGCGCATAGGCTTCAAATTCTTCGACGTAAAACTGATAGTTGGTGAACAGGATGTGGTTTTGAAAATGTTGAGGCTTAGTCGCAGTGTAATGAGAAAGCCGCGCCAGGGAATAGTCCACGCGCTGAGCAGTAAAGGGTGCCAGCGGGTCGGCGCCATCCTCGTATTTAAAACCGACACCGTTAACGATGTCGTCATTGGTGGTGGCAAGATCCGGTACATCGAAAACATCGCGCAGGGGAAAGGCCATCGCGCCTTCCTGCGGGACGGTTACGTCTTCGTCACCAGCCACAGCAAAATGAACAGGCATGGGCGTCACCGAGGTTCCGATCAACACAGGAACCTTATGATTTTCCATCAACAGCCCGATCTGCTGTTCCAGATAATTGCGAAAAAGAACGGGCCTTGTGATTGTTGTTGAATATGTGCCCGGCCCGGTTACCCGGCCAAAACTTAGCCGTGTGTCGGTTTGCGCATGGCTTGACGTGGTAATTCTGATTTCGGGATAATAGGCGCGAAACCGTGTATCGGGTTTGTCGCCGGTGACATTCTGTGAAAAACTCTTTCGCAGGAAGTCACAGGCCTGCGTATACAGCTGCTCCAGCCGATCAACCGCTTTGGTGGCGTCGGTAAAGGCTTCATGCTCGCCCATCTCGGGTGTTTCAATACGAATAGTCAAACCACTGGCAGGCATCAGCCCTCCTTAAACAGTTCAGTTATTTCAAATTTAGTTACATCAACAAGACCAAGGTCCGAAATACGAAGCACAGGTATTACCACCAGCGCCAACAAAGAATGCTGCATATATGCGTTGTTTAACATACAGCCGCAGGCCTCCATGGCTTCGACCATTTCTTGGGCCTTGGAGGCAACAAGCTCGGCGTGGTCCTCACTCATCAGCCCGGCAATTGGCAATTCAACCAATGCCAGCTCACACCCATCCTGCCAAACGGTGACGCCGCCGCCGACTTCACCCAACCGGTTGGCGGCCAGCGCCATGTCTTCGCGGCTTGTGCCGACGACGATCATGTGGTGGCTGTCATGTGCGACGGTCGAGGCCATGGCCATTTGACCCTTGTAGCCAAACCCGGAAACAAAGCCGCCTACCACATCGCCGGTTGCTCTGTGACGCTCAACCAAAGCAATCTGACAAACATCTGCGGCTTCATCACCCTGAACAACCGAGTCAATTACCGCCAAATCTGCAGTCAGCGCCTTGGTTGGCGCCTGATTTTCAATCACACCGATGACCTTTGCCGTCACGGAATTCGCCCCTTCGGGCGCGTGTATCTCAAAGTCAGAAGCACTTAACTTCTTGCCAAGATGCACTGTATGGCGGGCCTTGTCGGGCCAGTTAAGATGCGGAAACTCGACCGTTGTTTTTCCACCCTGTGCCACGGTTACACCTCGCGCAATCACCCGGTTGATGGGCAAGGTCGTCAAGTCGTTGGTCAAAATCACATCAGCACGCCTTCCCGGCGCAATCGAGCCCAATTCACGCTCTAACCCGAAATGCCCAGCGGTGTTTATCGTTGCCATTTGCAGCGCCACCAACGGGTCACAGCCACAGTCAATTGCGTGGCGCACAACCCGGTTCATGTGCCCGTCATGCACCAGGGTACCCGAGTGGCAATCGTCTGTACAAAGGATAAATCCGCGTGGATCCAGCCCCTTTTCTGTCACTGCCGTTATCTGGCATTCCACGTCATACCAGGCTGAACCCAGTCGCATCATGCTTTTCATGCCCTGCCGCACCCGGGCAATTGCATCGGCCTCGCAGGTGCCTTCGTGGTCATCCGCCGGGCCACCCGCCACATAGGCATGGAAATTCGGCCCAAGGTCGGGGCTGGCGTAATGTCCGCCAACGGTTTTGCCGGCGTTTTGCGTCGCCGCGATCTCGGCCAGCATCTTGGGGTCCGAATTGATCACGCCGGGAAAGTTCATCATCTCGCCCAGTCCGATGATGCCAGGCCATGTCATCGCCTCAGCCACGTCTTCAGGGGAAATCTCGAACCCAGTTGTCTCAAGCCCCGGTGCGCTGGGTGCGCATGCGGGCATTTGGGTGAAGATCGACACTGGCTGCATCAAAGCCTCGTCGTGCATCAAACGGACGCCTTCCAGCCCCAGGACATTGGCGATCTCGTGGGGATCAACAAACATTGAAGTGGTGCCATGCGGGGTTACGGCGCGGGCAAATTCAGCCGGGGTCAGCATGCCGCTTTCAATATGCATATGCGCGTCACAAAGACCTGGGATCAGATATTGCCCACCAGCCTCGATGATTTCGGTATCTGGCCCAATGCAATGACCAGCATCCGGTCCAACATAGGCAAAACGCCCGCTTGTAATGGCGACCTGCCACCCCTCCAGCACTTCGCGTGTGTGAACGTTGACGACTTTGCCGCCACGAATCACAAGATCCGCAGCTTTCCGCCCAGCTGCGACCGTTACCAGTTGCGCTGCGGATTCGGGCCATGTTTTAAGAGAAGAATGTTCCATTGACCCATTGTTCAAATTTTGCCGGTCAGCGCAAGCCCTGAAAATCTGTCGCAAAATTGATAGCTTTGTCGTTTGTGATTTGCCTAAAAGTATCGAAACAAGGAGGGGTGCCATGCCTGACCCAAACATCGCCCATTGGCCCGAGCGTATCGATATGGCCGCCGCCTTTCGCTGGACCGCGCGACTGAACCTGCATGAAGCTGTGGCAAACCATTTTTCTCTAGCCGTGAATGATGACGGCACCCAGTTTCTGATGAACCCCAACCAGATGCATTTTGCCCGTATCAAGGCGTCTGATCTGATTTTGCTTGATGTGAATGACCCCGCGGCTCTGGATGGACCTGACGCACCCGACCCAACTGCATGGGGGTTGCATGGAAGTCTGCACCGGGAATGCCCGCATATTCGTTGCGCAATGCATGTTCACTCGATTTTTGCCACCGTTCTGGCTTCTTTAGCCGATAGTACTTTGCCGCCTATTGACCAGAACACGGCAACGTTTTTCAATCGGGTCGCAGTCGACGACCAGTTTGGTGGGCTGGCGTTTGAGGATGAGGGTACGCGCTGTGCTGCCCTTCTGACGGACCCAAAGAAAAAGACCCTGATCCTGGGCAATCACGGTGTTATGGTCACCGGCGCGACGGTGGCTGAAACCTTTAACAGGCTCTACTATTTCGAGCGTGCTGCCGAGACCTACATCCGCGCATTGCAAACCGGCCAAAACCTGCGTTTTCTGTCTGATGAGATTGCTGAAAAGACTGCGCACGAGATTGAGACCTACCCCGAACAGGACATCCGCCACCTGAATGAACTAAAAGCCATCCTAGACGAAGAAGGCTCTAACTATGCGAGTTGACATGCAATTTGGACTAAGTGACGAGCAGGAAATGATTGCAGGCACCGTGCGGGCTTTCGTTGAGAACGAGATTTATCCGCATGAGGAACTGGTCGAGCGTACTGGTGAGGTCCCAGCCGAAATTGCCGATGAGATCAAGCGAAAGACTATCGAATTGGGTTTTTACGCCTGCAACTTTCCTGAGAGTGTCGGTTGTGCCGGACTGAGTCATCTGGAATTTGCCATAGTCGAGCGGGAACTTGGGCGCGGCTCGATGGCGCTTAACCACTTCTTTGGGCGGCCACAGAATATCCTGATGGCTTGCGAAGGCGAGCAAATCGAACGCTATCTTTTGCCCGCCGTACGCGGTGAGCGGATGGATGCACTGGCGATGACCGAACCCGGTGCCGGCTCGGACATTCGTGGCATGAAATGCAGTGCCGTTCGCGATGGTGGGGATTGGGTGGTGAACGGCACCAAGCACTTCATTTCGGGGGCTGAGCACGCGGATTTTGTCATAGTGTTCGTTGCCACTGGTGAAGACGATACCCCGCGCGGTCCTAAAAAACGCATCACTGCCTTTTTGGTCGATCGCGGCACGCCCGGGTTCACCATTCGTGACGGTTACAAGTCGGTGTCGCATCGCGGCTATAAAAACATGATCCTTGAATTTGATGATTGTCACCTGCCCGATGCACAGGTCCT
This sequence comes from Paracoccaceae bacterium, assembly GCA_024227755.1. Classification (GTDB taxonomy): domain Bacteria; phylum Pseudomonadota; class Alphaproteobacteria; order Rhodobacterales; family Rhodobacteraceae; genus JAAEUB01. The sequence goes on from JAAEUB010000189.1 coordinate 12,663, forward strand.
GGGCGAGGTTGATGGTGGTTTTCAAGTGATGAATACTTGGCTTTATGCCACCCGCATCACTGTTGCCACCATGTCCGTCGGGCGCGCGCGTCGTGTTTTTGACTATGCTCTCGACTACGCCGCAACTCGTGAACAGTTTGGTCAGAAGATCGGTAAGTTTCAGGGCGTCAGCTTTCAGATTGCCGATATGATCACCGAGATTGACGCCGCTGATCTCTTGACCCTTGCTGCCGCCAACAGACTGGATATGAACCTGCCTGCCAACCGCGAGATCGCCTCGGCCAAGCTTTACGCCTCGGAAATGCTGGCGCGCGTTACCGACGCTGCGATCCAGATACATGGTGGAATGGGGTTGATGGATGACTACCCGCTTGAACGATTTTGGCGCGATGCGCGGGTTGAAAGGATTTGGGACGGAACCTCGGAAATACAACGCCACATCATCAGCCGCGATCTTTTACGCGCGCGGGGTGCTTAGTTTTCATGCCTCCGGCGAGAATATTTTCAGCCAGAAAAACGGGGGTCCAAAAATGGATCCAGCCCCTCGCTCTGATATCAGAAGCGAGGGGCCTTCTCTTGGCACGGCCATCGGCGTCCCCGCCTGTACCGCAAGACCAGCATGGTGCATTAGGGTTAATACTTTGTTGCTTCTTCTGGCCGAAAATATCCTCGCCGAAGGCACAGAATCATTGCCGGGAGGCTCGCCATGAAGCGTGACCTGTCTAGCCTGCTGCAACCCCGTCATATCGCCGTGATCGGTGGCGGTGCTTGGTGTGAACAGGTGCTCAGGCGGGCGCGTGATATGGGTTTCGGCGGTGATATATGGCCAGTTCACCCGCGCGGCGGTGTAAGGGCGGGTATACCAGTTTATTCCAGGCTGGAGGATCTGCCAGCGCCTCCTGATGCCACGTTCATTGGCATTAACCGCCATGCGACAATCGAAGCGATCGCTGTGCTTAACGCTATGGGGGCTGGAGGGGCAGTTTGTTTTGCCAGTGGGTTCAGCGAAGCTTCAGCTGAAGACAGCTCGGGCGTTGGTTTGCAAGCCCAGTTGCTGAACGCGGCAGGGGACATGCCGATTCTCGGGCCAAATTGCTACGGATTCATCAATGCGCTGGACGGCATGCTTTTATGGCCAGATCAGCATGGCTGCAAGCGTGTTGAAAAGGGCGTTGCGATCCTGACGCAAAGCTCAAACATTGCAATAAACCTGTCGATGCAAACCCGGGCCTTACCAATAGCCTACCTGATCACATGCGGAAACATGGCGCAGACCTCTCAGGCCGAGATCGCTAACGCGATGCTTGATGATCCACGCGTCAGCGCCATTGGTCTTCATATCGAAGGCTTCAGCGACCTGCGTGGCTGGGAGGCTCTGGCAGCCAAAGCGGTTGAAAAGGGCGTTCCGCTTTTGGCGTTGAAAGTAGGGCGCTCATCTCAGGCGCAGGCGGCGACCATATCTCACACGGCTTCACTGGCCGGAGGTGATGCGGGTGCCAATGCGCTTTTGGAGCGGTTGGGGATTGCGCGCCTGAACAGCCTGCCCGCATTTCTTGAGGCCTTGAAACTTGCGCACGTAATTGGGCCACTGGCCTCAAACCGGATCGCGTCAATTTCATGTTCCGGCGGCGAGGCCAGTCTTATGGCAGACATGGCTTTGGCGCATGGCATAGAGTTTCCGCCGCTGGGCGCGCATCAGAAAACAGCGCTGGCGGATGCGCTTGGCCCGATGGTGGCGCTGGCAAATCCATTGGACTACCACACCTATATCTGGCGCGACACCAAGGCGATGACCAGGGCGTGGGCGGCGATTGTCGATCCCGCGATTGCCCTGACCACAATCATTGTCGATTATCCGCGCGCCGATATTTGCGACGCTTCCGACTGGCAATGTGCGACCGATGCCGCGATTAACGTGCGCGCACAAACCGGGGCAAATATCGCGGTGGTCGCGAGTTTGCCTGAACTGATGCCCGAAGCCATCGCCCAGGAACTCATTTCCGCCGGAGTGGTGCCTTTGTCTGGTCTGGATGAAGCGCTGGCTGCTATCGCGGCGTGTGGCAGCCTTGCCGGTGAGGCGAATGACCCCTTGTTACTTCCGGGTGGCGAACGTGAGGCAATCATGCTGAGCGAGGCTGAAGCCAAATCGCGCTTGGCACAGTTTGGGCTTGAAGTACCGGCCAAAAAATCAGGCACTAATCCGGCGCATTTGTCCAAGGATCTTACCTTTCCACTGGTTCTTAAAGGACAGGGATTTGCCCACAAAACCGAAGCCGGCGCGGTTGCGTTGAACCTTTCCAATGTCCAAGAAGTCACCCAAGCGGCCGCCAACATGGATACGGATAGTTTCCTGCTTGAGGAAATGATCACCGGCGGAGTTGCAGAGTTGCTGGTCGGAGTGACGCGCGATCCGGCGCATGGTTTTGTCCTTACTCTGGCAGCTGGCGGAACGTTGACCGAGCTTTTGGAGGATAAGGTGTCCCTCCTGATCCCCTCCACCCCAAAGGCTTTAAAAAAGGCTCTGACCCGCCTCAAGATCTACAAGCTGTTGCGTGGTTTCCGAAATGCCCCCGGCGCTGATATTCCGGCAATTCTTGACGCGATTGATGCAATTCAGACCTATGTGCTTGCCAATGCGGAACGGGTCGAGGAAGTTGAAGTAAATCCGCTGATCTGTACGCCCTCTAGGGCGGTGGCAGTTGACGCCCTAATTCGTGAGGCACCAGCCAATGACTGACCCGATTAAAACCCGACGTGACGGCGCGGTGCTTGAAGTTACCCTTGATCGCCCCAGGGCTAATGCCATTGATCTGGCGACAAGCCGGATAATGGGTGAGGTCTTTCGCGATTTCCGTGATGACGACACACTGCACGTTGCCATCATTACCGGCGGCGGGGACAAGTTCTTTTGCCCCGGCTGGGACCTCAAGGCGGCGGCTGATGGTGACGCAGTCGATGGAGACTATGGTGTTGGTGGATTTGGGGGGCTGCAGGAACTACGGGACATGAATAGGCCGGTCATCGCAGCCGTTAACGGCATTGCATGTGGTGGCGGTTTGGAGCTGGCGCTTTCTGCGGATATCATTCTGGCGGCGGATCACGCCAACAGTGCACTGCCGGAAATCCGTTCGGGCATAGTAGCGGATGCGGCCAGTGTTAAACTACCGACACGCATC
>JAAEUB010000190.1 GCA_024227755.1 Paracoccaceae bacterium
AATAGCGGCCGTATGTATCAATGTCCCTTTTGAAATATTTTTCGATTTTCGTAATCTCACTTTTTGAAAGGTCTTCACGCGTGAGTTCTGGGCCGCCAGTTTGGCGCCGTCCCAGTTCGGGTACGGTTCCCACGCGGTTTTTCATATCCTCAACCAGATCAGGTAATTGTGAAAGATTGTAGAGCCGATCATAGAATGTTGAGTCCCGGCCAAGAAAGAAGCTGAGTTTTCTGCTATGGTGTGCCACGTCCGCCGACATTTTCCGGTATTCATGAAAAAAACGGATGAACCTGGCCAGATCCGGATTATCCACCATACCCGCCCGGAGATTTCGTTTTGAAAACTTGACCTTAGTCAAAACCTGGTGGTGAATCACCCGGTTACTATAGCAGGACAAGACGCGTGAAACCGGGTCGCGAACAACCGCAAATTTATGGTGGTTTTGGATTTTTTGTAGGGGAGTGTTTGTGAAAGCATTTGACGGATATGCTGTTGTGTGAACCGTTTTGAGCACTCCGCCAGCCTTGAACATTCTGAATTCAAAGCCATTTTCAATTTCAAAGAAAAAATATTTTAGCGATGTACATGCGCATTTTGGCACACTGAAATAGGAAATTCCGTGGTTATTAAGATGCACTGCCATGGATATTGTCTCTTTTAACGTCCCCCTCTAACCGGATCTGGCACAGACCGAACCGGCCCGACTTCGATCCTGATAAACACAATCAGGCTCGCTCTTTTAGGGCACGGTTCCAGCGTTTTTTTATGCCTCCGGTATGGGTTCCTCGGCTACGGGTTCCACAGGTTCGGTAATCTCCTCTGGCACCTCGACCGGTGGGCGCGGCCAGCCCGCCGAGGTGGTTTCGGGGTCCATCAACGTGGCGTCACCGAACCAATCCGGGTTTTCCAACATCCAGTTATGGATCATCCGCGCCATGTTGCGCGACAGGTTCTCCATCTGCTGCTCTTTTGACTGGGTCAGGCCCGAGCTTATTGCGGTTTCTCCCGACAACCTCTCGAAAACGGTAAAGGCCTTGGGTTCTTCGTTCAGTTTCACGCCGTTAGCGTCATCCCAGATTGACACAGTGACAACCAAAACCGATTTGGGTGATGCCACCAGTGGAATACCGGGCAAAGCCAGAGCGTAACCATCAACCTTGATGGCGATGTGGAAATATTTATCGCCGTCATAGCGGCTGAAGCGTTCGTCAATCGCGGCTTCGACGCTGGCTTTCCATTCTTCGTCGGTAGCCTCGCGCGATAGGGGGCCCTTTTCGGCGTCTTCAACCACAACGACATTATGACCAAGCAGGAACCGGCCCATTGGCTGGGGTGCTTCGTCAAGATCTTCGAACTCGGAACAGGCCGCCACAGAAAACAGAAGCATAATAGCAGTCAAAAAACGTAACATTATCAATTTCCCCCTAGTTAAAACATCGTTACCCCGCATGGGCGCAAGAGGCAAACCCTTGGTGACCTGTGCTCAGATTTCCGCCGCTTGTATCAGCTGGCATTCCAGCCTGGTCTGTTTTCATCAAGGCGTGCAGAAACCGTGCTTCAACTTGTTGCCAGCGCGCCACACCTGGAAAGATGTCAGGTGAACTTATTGTTGCGTGGGAAGCCCCGCGGGGCCATGCGCCCGGAGCCTGCGCGTTTGCCCTGCCATTCGTCCAACGTGGTTTCCGTTCGGGTGCGTCCGGCCGGGTCAAGCCAGCTTAGCCCGTCAGCAAGGTTGAATGTGGTGACGTCAGACAAGCCACCGTCCTTGTACTTTTGCAGCCGTACGCCTTTGCCGCGACCCATTTCCGGCAGGTCAGAAAGAGCAAAGACCAGAACCTTGCGGTTTTCACCAACCGCGGCCACATGGTCGCCGATGACCGGATCACACACAAGCGCGCGGGTTTCCCCGCGTACATTCAGCACCTGTTTGCCGGTGCGGGTCTGGGCCAGTACGTCATCCTCGGCCACCACAAAGCCATCACCCGCGGTTGACGCCACAAGAAGCTTGCGGCCAGGTGAATGGATAAAGAGGTCCACGATACCGGCCTCGTTCGGCAGATCGACCATCAGCCTGAGCGGTTCACCCATACCGCGCCCACCGGGAAGGGCGGCGGCACTTAGCGTATAGAAACGACCGTTCTCACCAAAGACCAGCAAGCGGTCAGTGGTTTCGGCGTGGAAGGTGAAACGCGGGCCGTCGCCGTCCTTGAACTTAAGTTCCCGAGAAAGGTCGATATGGCCGGACATGGCGCGGATCCACCCCATCTGGCTGCAGACGACCGTGATCGGTTCACGTTCAATCATTGCTTCGAGCGGGACCTCCTCGGTTTCGCCCGCCTCGGCAAAACCTGTGCGCCGCGCACCTCCTTCGTAATCCTTACCGAATTTCTTTTTGGTTTCACGCAGCTGGTCCGAGATCAGCGCCCATTGCAGGCCTTCATCCTCTAAAAGATCCTCTAGCCCAGCCCGCTCTTTCATCAGCTCTTCCTGCTCGTGCATCAGTTCAAGCTCTTCCAGCCGACGCAAGCTGCGCAGGCGCATGTTCAGAATTGCCTCGGCCTGGACTTCACTCAGTTCGCCCTCACCCGGCTTGGGCGAGGTATAATCAGACTCGGAATTTGCACGTACATGCGCCCGGCCCCAATCTTCGCGTATCAAGGCCGGTTTCGGTTCGTCATCGTAACGGATGATGTCAATAACCCGGTCAAGGTTGAGGAAGGCGATGATGAAACCTTCAAGCACCTCAAGCCGGTGGTCTATCTTGTCGAGCCGGTGGCGCGAGCGGCGTTGAAGCACATCCTGACGATGGTCAAGAAACGCGCGCAGCACTTCCTTCATCGAGCATACTTTGGGCGTCACCCCGTCAATCAACACGTTCATATTAAGAGAAAAACGCGTCTCGAGGTCTGAATTTCGGTAAAGCATGTTCATCAGCACGTCAGGGTCGACGTTTTTTGAGCGCGGTTCCAGCACCACCCGAATATCTTCCGCACTTTCGTCGCGTATATCGGCGAGAATGGGGATTTTCTTTAACTGAATGATCTCGGCTATTTTCTCGATCAGCTTGGATTTCTGCACCATATAGGGGATTTCAGTGACGACGATCTGCCACTGGCCGCGCGCCATATCTTCGACCTGCCAGCGCGCCCGAACCCGAAAACCCCCGCGCCCTGTGCGGTAAGCCTGGGCGATGTTTTCCGGCGGCTCGACGATAACACCGCCAGTGGGAAAATCTGGGCCGGGGACATATTTCAACAGCGTATCATCGCGCGCGTCAGGGGTGCGGATCAGGTGCAGGCAGGCATCTACCAGCTCGGATATGTTATGCGGAGGGATGTTGGTGGCCATGCCTACCGCGATACCGGTCGAGCCATTAGCCAGAAGGTTTGGGAAGGTCGCGGGCAACACCGCCGGTTCGGTCAGACGACCATCGTAATTATCGCGAAAATCAACGGCGTTTTCGCTTAACCCCTCTAACATCGCTTCGGCGACGAAGGTCATGCGCGCCTCGGTATAGCGGCTGGCGGCGGGATTATCGCCGTCAATATTACCAAAGTTGCCTTGCCCGTCGACCAAGGGATAACGCACCGCAAAATCCTGGGCCAGCCGCGCCATTGTGTCGTAAATCGCAGCGTCACCATGGGGGTGAAAATCGCCCATCGTATCGCCGCTGATCTTGGCTGACTTCAAAAAGCCGCCACCAGAGGCAAGCCTTAGGCGGCTCATTGCATAGAGAATGCGCCTGTGCACAGGCTTTAGCCCATCACGCGCATCGGGCAGAGCACGGTGCATGATGGTCGAAAGCGCATAGGTCAGATAACGCTCGCCCAAAGCGCGCCGCAGCGGCTCGGACGTTTCGCGTTTCGAGATGTCGGGATCGTCGTTCAAATCACTCATGAGGCTTATGTAACGGGCCGGATCAAAGGGGTAAAGCGGCGAGGGTGAAGCCATGTGAAAATGTCCCCTATTTTCCCCACGCCCTTGATGGTTTAAGAAGACGGACAGGGCGCTTTAAAGGTGATGAATGGGCATTGTACGGCTGACATTAATTTCGGCGATCGGGGTCGGCGGGGCGATGCTTTGGTTCGGGCGTGAGGATGGACTGCCAGAGGACCGACTGGGACGCGAACGGGTGGCCAGCCCTGAGATCGTGGCCCCTGAGCCGACACCGCAACCAGAACCCGTTCCCCAGCCAGAGCCACAGCCGGAACCCGACCCCATTCCTCAGCCGGAGCCTGAGCCAGAACCTCAGCCAGAGCCAGATCCCACCCCCGATCCGCAACCTGAGCCTGAGCCACAACCGGAACCTGAGCCTGAGCCACAACCGGAACCTGAGCCTGAGCCTGAGCCTGAGTCGGAACCTCAGCCCGAGCCAAATCCGGTCATGGCTTTGCCAGTGCTTTATGTCACCGGATCAAAGGTCAACATGCGCGAAGGCCCCTCCACCGGTGATAATATCGTGGCGGCATTACTTCGAGGCACGGCGGTTGACGATCTGGGCGAGGCGGCTCCGGGCTGGTCTGCTATCAGGGTAATTGAAACCGGCGAAATCGGCTATATGGCCACCAGGTTCCTGTCGTCAGAGCAACCCTGACCAACGGTTTAACAACCCAGTGGCACTTGCGCATTTTGTTGCCCTTGGCCGTGCCATAGCATAGGCATGGCGAATGGCTGAAAAATCCATCCTTATCACCGGCTGTTCTTCAGGCATCGGGTATGACGCGGCACATGGGTTGAAAGCACGCGGCTGGCGGGTGTTTGCATCTTGTCGCCAGGAACAAGATTGTGACCGCCTGCGCGACGAAGGGCTGGAGAGCTTTCGCCTGGACTACACCGACCATGCAAGTATGCAAGCGGCTCTGGACGAGACCCTGAGACGCACCGGCGGCACGCTTGATGCGCTTTTCAACAACGGTGCATACGCTTTACCCGGTGCCTGCGAAGACCTGCCAACCAATGCCCTGCGCGCCATTTTCGAAACCAATTTCTTTGGGGTGCACGAACTGACCCGGCTGGTCCTGACTGTCATGCGCGGGCAAGGGTTTGGGCGGATAATTAACAACTCGTCAGTGCTGGGATTTTCCAGCATTCGCTGGCGCGGTGCATATGTGGCTTCGAAATTTGCGCTTGAGGGGCTGACGGACACTTTGCGCCTTGAAATGTCGGACACCCCGATCAAAATTGTCCTGATTGAACCCGGCCCGATCACCAGTGATATCCGCAAGAATTCAATCCCGCATTTTGAGCGCTGGATTGACTGGAAAAACTCGCCGCGACGCGCCCAATATGAGACCAGCCTGCTAAAGCGCCTTTACACGAAAAAGGCTGACCCGGACCCGTTTGAGTTGCCTGCCTCAGCGGTAACAAAAAAACTAATCCATTCCCTTGAGGCTCGCCGCCCACGCCCGCGTTATTATGTCACCACGCCAACCTATGCTATGGGGATTGGCAAGCGGCTGCTATCCACTCGGCTTCAGGATATGATCCTGCGTCGCTCATAAGTCTGGAAACCCGTGCCAATCCGGGCTATCGCAACGATAGACAAAACAGGTGTTACATGCTGCAAGATCCGCTTTTCCTCCTTGTCATCGCCGCGGTGACAATTACATCCCTGATCCTTGTCACCGGCCCTGGCGGCTTTGCCCGTGGCGGCGAGTTCAACCGAAAGCACACCAACCGCATCATGCACTACCGCATCGCGGCACAGGCTGTGGCGATCGCCTCGATCCTGCCTAACGTCTGGTTAAGGCGGGGCGGCTGATGGTCACTCTCTCAAAGATATACACCCGCAGCGGCGACGCCGGAGAAACCGCGCTGGGCAACGGTGTTCGGGTAGCCAAAGATGACTTGCGGGTAGAAGCTTATGGTAGTGTGGACGAGGTTAACGCCACCATTGGCGTCGCCCGCCTGCATGCATCAGGCGACATGGACACCAGCCTTGCGCGCATACAAAATGACCTTTTTGATCTTGGTGCTGACCTGTGCCGCCCGCAAATGGACAAAGACGCCGACGCCGAATACCCGCCTTTGCGCACAACTCAGGCACAGGTGGATCGGCTGGAAACCGAAATTGATGCGATGAACGCCGGGCTTTCGACGCTGAAAAGTTTCATCCTGCCGGGCGGTTCACCTCTTGCTGCCCATCTGCATATCGCAAGGACGGTTTCACGCCGGGCCGAACGGCTTGCGGTGGCCCTGGCCCGCGCCGAAGCCGTCAATCCAACCGTAATCAGATACCTCAACCGCCTTTCTGACTGGTGCTTTGTTGCCGCCCGCGTCGCCAATGACAATGGCAAGGCGGATGTACTCTGGGTGCCCGGAGCGAATCGCACCTGAAGCTTATTGCATCGCTTTTGAATTAAGGGATTAAACGACATTGCAGCGTGCCAATGGGCATTGGCACAACCGGTGTCCCCGTACGATTTTCACCCTTGATAAACCAAATTCGGCCTCTCACAGGCATAACGCGACGTCGTCAGGCATGAACACGTCGATTTTGCCCTGTTTTCTGCGATTGCAAAGCGCTAAACGGGTCTTCAAGAACTTGAATCAATCAGGAGACTCACGGCTATGAAGGTGCTTGTGCCCGTTAAGCGCGTGATCGACTATAACGTGAAGGTTCGCGTCAAAGCGGACGGCAGCGGTGTCGATCTTGCCAATGTAAAAATGTCAATGAACCCGTTCGACGAGATTGCAGTCGAAGAGGCGATCCGCTTGCGAGAGGCCGGTAAGGCTGAAGAAATCATCGTGGTCTCGGTTGGCGTGAAGCAAAACCAGGAAACCCTGCGTACAGCTTTGGCCATGGGGGCTGACCGCGCCATATTGGTTGTTGCGGCAGACGATGTACATACGGACATCGAACCACTGGCCGTTGCTAAAATCCTTGCGGCTGTTGTCGCGGAGGAATCGCCGGGCATCGTGCTTGCTGGCAAGCAGGCAATTGACAATGACATGAACGCCACCGGGCAGATGCTTTCGGCACTGCTTGGTTGGTCGCAAGCCACTTTTGCCTCTGAACTGGACATTGACGGCGACAAGGCCGTGGTCACCCGCGAAGTTGACGGTGGTCTGCAAACCATCAAGGTCGACATGCCTACTATTGTCACCGTCGATCTGCGCCTGAACGAGCCACGATATGCTTCGCTTCCAAACATCATGAAAGCCAAGAAAAAGCCGCTGGATGAAAAAACTGCCGAGGATTACGGCGTTGATGTCACCCCGCGTCTGCAAGTGGTGAAAACAAGCGAGCCTGACACGCGCGCGGCCGGGATCATCGTTGGTTCGGTCGACGAACTGGTTGAGAAACTCAAAGAAGCGGGGGCTGTGTAATGGCTGTTTTACTCCTTGCCGAAGTTAATGACGGCGAATTGGCGCTGGACGCCACCGCCAAAGCAGTAACCGCAGCTGCCCAATTGGGCGATGTCACCGTGCTCTGCGCCGGAGCGTCTGCCGCGGCAGCCGGTGACGCAGCAGCAAAAATCGATGGCGTAGCCAAAGTACTGGTTGCCGAGGATGCCTCGCTTGGTCATCGGCTGGCTGAACCTACTGCCGCACTAATTGTTTCGCTGGCGGGCGATTACTCCCACATCGCCGCCCCGGCGACGACGGACGCCAAGAACGTTATGCCGCGTGTTGCTGCATTGCTGGATGTGATGGTGATCTCGGACGCATCCGGAGTGGTTGACGCCGACACGTTTGAGCGGCCGATCTATGCAGGTAACGCCATCCAGACGGTTAAATCCGTCGATGCCACCAAAGTCATCACTTTCCGAACGTCAACCTTTGATGCGGCAGGCGACGGTGGCTCGGCCTCGGTAGAGACTGTCGGAGCCGCCGATAATCCGGGCCTTTCCGAATGGGTTGAAGACAAGGTGGCAGCAAGCGACCGCCCGGAACTGACCTCGGCAGGGATCGTTGTTTCCGGCGGACGCGGTGTCGGCTCGGAAGCTGACTTTGCCCTGATCGAAGCGCTGGCTGACAAGCTTGGTGCCGCTGTCGGCGCCTCGCGCGCGGCGGTTGATTCGGGCTTTGCACCGAATGACTGGCAGGTTGGTCAGACCGGCAAAGTCGTTGCCCCTGACCTTTATATTGCGGTCGGCATTTCAGGTGCGATCCAGCACCTTGCCGGGATGAAGGACAGCAAAGTCATTGTTGCTATCAACAAGGATGAAGAAGCGCCAATTTTTCAGGTGGCCGATTTTGGATTGGTCGCGGACTTATTCGATGCGGTGCCTGCTTTGACCGAAGCCCTGGAATAACCGACATATGGAACTATGAAACAAAGGCCCGCCAAACTGGCGGGCCTTTTTTGCACTCATTACTTCACCGTTGTTACAACATGGGTGTTAACAATTCCTGAATAACATCTGCCGCCCTTTCCTGGGCAACGCTTCCCAGTATATTGGTTGTTGCCGGAGCCTCTGTTTCGGTAAAGCGCAAGGCTTCCTGCCCGGCCCTAATCTCCTTCGCACTGACCACAACCTCACCGTATCCTGCCGTGAGTGGGAGCAGCTCATCAATCATCTCCTGCCCAACAAACAACGGGTCAGACCATTGCTGGCTGCATTTCTCAACCGCCTGCGGCGCATGGTCAGCCATCCAAAGAAGGACCACTCGCCCTTCAATCTTTGCGATCAGATTTTTCATGCGCCCCACCCAGGCCTCACGCAACTCTCCTTCGACCATCGCAAATTTGTCTGCGGAAGCTTTCTTTAATGCGCTCAGGAGGTGCCTGGTGAAGTTGAAATCAGTGAAATCAACCTCGCGATAGATGGTTCTGAGCAGGTTTGAGGCACGCAGAAATCGATCGTTTCGCCGCGGATGTACCGCGTAAAACCGGTTCGACAGATTTTGCGCACCGGTCAGTTGGATGACGGTCACTGCAGCATTCCGGCAAGTATCAGTAACTGTCTGGTCATTGGCAAACACATCCACCCCCGCATTGACGCACCCGAGGTTTACAACGGGATATGCCAGATTTTCCTCAACCAACATTGGAAAAGGGCGCTCGGTAAATTTGCCATAGGTTTCGGTCCCCCCAATGACGGCCACATAAGGCCGGTCAAGCTTACGCTTGGGACCGCGAAACAGAAGTTTCGACTTGCCGTAACGACACGGATAGTAATCAAGGGCGTTACCGCCCAGGTTCTCATAGGTCATTCCACCCACTCCACTAAATTTCACCCAATCCTGAGTTTGGCGACAAAATCTTTCCAAGTGACTAAAGAAATAATTCGCCAGGCTATGTTAAGTTTTGCAAAAGGTTTTATGCTGCAATGCAGGCATATAGCGGATGAGCAAGAAGGAACGGGCATGGAAATCAGGACAATCGGCGTTGTAGGCGCAGGGCAAATGGGAAACGGCATAGCGCATGTTCTGGCTCAGGCCGGGTATGAGGTGTTGCTAAACGACATCAGCCAGGAAAGCCTGGATCAAGCAATGGCGACGATTACCCAAAATCTTGACCGCCAGGTTTCAAAAGGTAAAACCTCCGGGTCGGATCGCGATGCAGCACTGGCGCGAATATCCACCACACTGACCTTGACCGACCTTGGCCCCCTTGATCTGATCATCGAAGCGGCAACGGAACGCGAAACGGTCAAAACAGCGATCTTCGAGGACCTGCTGCCGCATTTGGGCAAGGACACAATCCTGACCTCAAATACGTCGTCAATCTCAATCACTCGGCTTGCCAGCCGCACTGACCGGCCTGAGCGCTTCATGGGATTTCATTTCATGAACCCGGTGCCGGTGATGCAGTTAGTCGAGCTGATTCGGGGTATTGCTACCGACGAGCCCACTTACAAGGCGTGCCTAAGCGTGGTTGAGAGATTGGGAAAACAGGCTGCTCCCGCCGAAGATTTTCCCGCTTTCATCGTCAATCGCATTCTGATGCCAATGATAAACGAGGCAGTTTATACGCTTTACGAAGGCGTAGGCTCGGTGAAAAGCATTGATACCTCGCTCAAGCTTGGGGCCAATCACCCGATGGGGCCATTGGAACTGGCAGATTTCATTGGGCTTGATACCTGCCTTGCAATTATGAACGTATTGCATGATGGGCTGGCCGATACCAAGTACCGGCCCTGCCCATTGTTAACCAAATATGTCGAAGCTGGCTGGCTGGGACAAAAGACCGGGCGCGGGTTTTATGATTACCGCGGCGAGGTTCCGGTGCCAACAAGGTAACGCGGCAGTTTCAATTCGGCTTGGGCACAGTTTCAGGCACCTAAAGCGCGTTCATTGTCGTCCAGAACAGGCGCATCATCGACCTTTGGGGCGTCGACGATACGGAACAAGGCTATAACCTCGGCCAGATTGTCCGTTTCCACGTTAAGGGCCATGCTGGAGGCCGTGGTCTGCTCAAACATTGCTGCATTTTGCTGGGTGGCCTGATCAAGCTCGTTTGCAGCAGTGTTTATCTCAGCGATTGAATTTGACTGCTCAGTGGCTGAACCCGCGATTTCTTCGATGCGTGTTGTGATTGAAGACACTGCAGAAGTGATAGCCCTCAGCGCCTCGCCGGTATCATCGACCAGCGCCACGCCCTTGGTGACGCGATCCTCGCTGTCAGCAATCAGGGCTGAAATCTCGCGTGCCGCATCCGAGGAACGCGCCGCCAAATCACGCACTTCCGAGGCAACCACAGCAAATCCACGCCCGGCCTCACCAGCCCGGGCTGCTTCGACGCCCGCATTAAGCGCCAACAGATTGGTCTGGAAAGTTATGTCATCAATCAGACTTATGGTCTTGCCTATCATCGCCGAGCTTTCCTGAATGCCCCGGATTGCAGCCACGGTCGTCTCTACAATCTCGGTGCTTTTTTCAGCCTGGCGCTGAATATCAGCAGCTTCGGTATTTGTTTCGCCAGCCAACATGGCAGTGCGCTTCACCGCGTCCGACAGAGACTTGATTGAGGCAGCGGTTTCTTCAAGCGTCGCTGCCGAATGTTCCGTACGTTTTGCCAGGCTGGAGGATGCATCGGCAATCTCGCGCGACGAGGAGCCAATTCCTTCGCTGGAGCTATCAATTCTTTGGATGCTGGCGGACAGGCTTTCCACTGTTTGATTTACCGTTTGGCTGATCTCTTCAAATACTCCCCGATTGCCATCTTTCATCCGAAAGGTAAGGTCCCCTTCTGCCATGGCCTGCAGAGCACCCCTGATCTGGCGCAGGCCATCATCGGTCACCTCACCAATCTGGTTCACGCCTTCACATATTTTGGCAAAGGCTCCCTCTTTATCCCGGGTTTCCAGTCGTTGAGAAAAGTCACCTTGGGCACAAGCGGCGACAACCCCTGCAATCTCGGCCGCAGCCTTCTGTTCACGTTCGTGAACCAGGGCCTGTTCTTCTTGTGCTTCGGTCCTTCTTGCCTCTTCGGAATCGCGTTTTTCTTGTTCAGAGCGGGCCTGTTCTTCGTGCTGGCGGGTCTCACTTTCGCGCATTTCCTTTTCAGCCTGCCGACCATCGCGAATGTTTTGGCGAAAGACCTCTAAAGCGCCGATAATTCGCCCCAACTCGTTGCCGGTGGTATCCGGCATGATCACATCAAGATCACCACCGGCCAGAGTTTCGGCCGCTTTTACAACCTCGGCAAACCCACCCCTGATCGCGTGCATAAACAAGTATGACAGCGCACCTGAAATTAGGAATGCCAGCAAAGTCACCGTGATCACCAAAGTTTGCTGTGCTACCGCGTTATTCCAGCGACTGTTCATCAGTGTTGAAAGATCAACCGCAAGACGCGTTTCCAGTTCTTTCAGAAGGTCAATTTTCTGGGTTTGCGAGTTAAAGAAATCCGCAGCCGTGAAGGTTCCAAGCTCTCCATCCGGTCCGGCCTCAAGCGCAGCGTCACGCATAATCTGCACTGTCACCGCAGGGGTGGACTGCACAATAGCACTGAATTGGTCGGCCTGTCCCTGGCTTGCATGTTCCAAAAATATCGAATTGTACGAAGCTTGCTCGTTAAGCAGGTTGCGAAATTGTTCCATCTGTGAGCCGGAAAAGGAACCTGTTGCAAAGGCGCTGGAGCCGACCGCGCGTTCCATTCCTGCGTTTTCCTTGCTCATCAGGAAACTGGCAAATCCAAGGGTAGAGGCCGAAACCTGACTGTCCTGACTTAACGAAGAGACATATTTAACAAGGTTCAGAATATTCTCATTGATGCTTGAATAATATGCGATTGCCTCAACCGATCCGATCGCAAACTTGTCAACCTGGTCACGGATCTGACTCCGTTTTTCCAGGGCGTCAAGGATGGTATCAATTCGTTGTTCAATCCCAAAATTCGTGGCGGCAAAGTCATTTTCCTGCAAATAGGCCAGTACGATCTGGTTCTTCTCATCGACCAGTGACCTTTGCCGCTTCAGTTCATTGGAAAATCTCGTGCCATCGCTGGCCAAAAATACCGCGGTCATACCGCGCTCCTTTTGGCTTTCATGTACGAATTCGCTGAGCAATGTAAGCGGGTCAATCATTTGTTTCAGACGGGTCAGATCGCGCGCAGTTCCCATACGATCGCCGACCACAATCGCGGCAAGTGAAAGCGCCACCAAAAGAGGAAAGACCGCGACAATGACCAGGGCGTATGATATTTTGATGCCCTTTAGGCGACACATGATAAAATTCACAACCATTCTCCGAAGCTATTGCCCGCAGAACTAGCAGCCGAAACTGACTAAAAGGTGAATGCCTGATTTTTACTCTTTCAGGGCCAAAATATGTTCGTGCAGCCAGGTCATGAAAGCACGCGGATCATCTGACAAAGTCAGCATTTGAGCGTTTCCAGTGGCGCGCCGCTTGCCGATCATTTTTGCGAAGACCAGACCGGGTGGTTGGCTTACAAACACTACACCCGGGCCTTCGGCGGGGATGTTCTCAATTTGCCGGCGTGGGATTTCAAACCTTATCCCCATGAGATCCGGACAGGTACGCCGGATTTCTAACCCACCCGGCGCACCCATTCCTTCAAACTGGCGAATCATACGATGAAACGGGATCTTCCCTGTTACCCATTCTGTCGAGCTCACAACGCCAGACTGAAACCGGTTATCAAAGGAATTTGCGTGGAGAAGCAAGTGGCGATCATATTTCATCCCTGTCGCTTTTCGCGGCCGGTCGCCGTTTTGCACATCCTAACTGTCCATCACCTCAGTGCGCCATACGCGCGCTCAAAGCCAATTATGCTTCTTCTCCAAATTTGCTCGCTATTAATCCAATCAATGCATCAACTAATTTGGCAGCATCCGGGCCGGAAGTTTCCACGTGAATTGAGGTGCCCTTTGAGGCCGCGAGCATCAACAGACCCATAATTGAATCTCCCTCTGTCTCGATCCCGTCCTTGCTGACCAAGGCGTCGGCATCATGTTCCTCGACGACCTCGACAAAACGTGCGGATGCCCGTGCATGAAGTCCTTTTTCATTAATTATTTCAATTGTTTGAGCCGTCTGTGAGGTCAAATCTGGGCCTCCCGGCTACCATCAATACAATTAATATATTTGCGCCCGGCGGCCATTGCGGCGCTGGTGGCAATCTCAACACTTTTGTGGCGCGATTTTGCCAGTTTGACCAGCATGGGCAGGTTTGCACCATAAAGGATTTTGCGGTCTTGCTTGCAGCATGCCGGGATAGAAAGGTTTGAGGGCGATCCGCCAAACATGTCCGTGACCACGACAACGCCATCACCCTGGTCAACGTCATTTGCTGCCTTAAGTATTTCTTCGCGCTTGGCCACGCGATCACAATCAGCCGCGATCGGTATGGCCACGACCCCGGTTTGTTTTCCCACTACATGTTCCACTGCGGACAGGTATTCCTGTGCCAGCCCGCCATGGGCAACGATCACGATGCCGATCACTCTTTTTTACCTCGGTCAGTCCGGTGCGCCCCTGTTCTGGCGCGCCGGGAAAGTTCTCGGTGTCTAGTTGACACCTGCCATCCGGCATCCGCAAGCATCTTTGCCAGATTTTCAGTGACAAAAACGGACCTGTGTTGTCCGCCGGTGCAGCCAATACCGATTGAGAGGTGCGATTTGCCCTCTTTTGCGAAGTTAGGCAACAGAAAGGTGATCAGGTCGGACAATTTGTCCTCAAACGCCGCCAGGTGATCATCCGCCCGAATATAGTCACCGACAGCCTGGTCACGCCCGTCAAGAGGGCGCAGTTCGGGGTCCCAATGGGGGTTGCGCAGGAAACGCACGTCAAAAGCCATGTCCAACCCGCGTGGCATGCCGCGTTTGAAAGAAAAGGACTGAACTGTTACCGCCAGTTCGCCTCCTTTCTGCTGGCACAGATGCCTGCGCAATTCCTCGCGCAGATCATGAGGGCTGAATGTGGTGGTATCAATCAATAAATCCGCCCGGGCGCGCAGGGAAACCAGCAAACCCAGCTCTTGCGCAATACCTTGTTCTGGGCTGCCTGTGGGGGTCAGGGGATGACGTCGACGCGTTTCAGAAAAGCGGCGCAAAAGCACGTCAGGCTGACAATCCAGATAAAGACACTCGACTTGAAAGCTGCCTTTTTCGGTCAACTCGTCAATAAGATCAAGTATTGCATCAGGCGAAAAATCACGATTTCGCGCATCAATACCCAGGGCCAGAGGCTGATCCAGCGGTGGGCCGGATAAAAGCCGCGGTATCAAACTGAGAGGCATGTTATCGATGACCTCGTAGCCCATGTCTTCAAGCGCAGATATTGCGGTTGAACGCCCTGCCCCCGAAGGACCGGTAACAATCACCACTTTCTGTTGGCTTGTCTCATTACCGGTATCGCTCATGCGTATCGTCCGCCTGTGACCAGTGCTTTCACCGCCGCCGGAAAGTACGGCGCTTCCACCCGGTAAATGGTCTGGACCGATGCGCCCAAAATCTCTGTTATATGGCTGTGAGGCAGGCGTTCATCCTCATCGCGGTCCATATCGACCAAAAGACAGAGCGGCACACTTGCCTGATAGGGTAACTTAAGAAGACCAACATTGCGTGCTTCAATAACACCCGCCAGACGCTGGGGCGCATGGGCCACTGGCATCCCTTCGGCCAGGGAAATCCAGGTAAGGTCATCGCTGACCAAAGTTGCGCCAAGGGCGATCAACTCTAGTGCCAGGGCTGACTTACCGGTTCCGGATTTACCCGAGATGACCACTCCACGAGAGCCAAACGCCACACAAGTTGCGTGCAGATTCATCCCATCAGTTTTGGTATATTGCGCCCCGGCGCTCACACGGGAAGGCCAACTACAAATCGTGCGCCAAGTGGCTCGGAAGTTATGTCAGCATCCGTGGGGCGGATATTTTCAGCCCAGATCACGCCGCCATGCGCCTCGACTATCTGTTTGGAAATAGCCAGCCCCAGACCGGAATTATTGCCAAACTGGCTTTCAGGCCGCTCGGAATAAAAGCGCGTGAATACCTTGGTCAGGGCCTCTTCGGGGATACCAGGCCCGGTATCTTCGATCACCACCAGCACCCTGTTTGCACGCTGGCGCGCCCATACCCGGATCGCGTCGCCTTCTTCACAAAAGCTGGTCGCATTGGTTATGAGGTTAACAAAGACCTGCGCCAGACGCGCCTCGAGCCCCTGAATGAGAATTGGATCGGGGGGCAGATCCGTGATGAAGTCGACGTCCTTCTTACCTGCTTCCCCACCAAGATATTCAGTAAGGTTGCGCAACATCTTGAGAAGGTCGAAGCTTTCCTCGTCTTCCTTCACCAGTTCACTATCAAGCCGCGAAGCGTTCGAGATGTCGCTTACCAGCCGGTCAAGGCGGCGCACATCGTGATCAATCACATTGAGAAGTTTATCGCGCTGGTCATCGCGCTTGGCCAGACGCAGGGTTCCCACCGCAGATCGCAGTGAGGCAAGTGGGTTCTTGATCTCATGCGCCACATCCGCCGCAAATTGTTCGTTGGCATCAATCCGATCATAGAGCGCGCCAACCATCCCACGAAGGGCGGTGGACAGACGGCCAATTTCATCCGGGCGTCCGGTTAGGTCGGGGATGCGCACGCGGCCGGGGTTTACGTTTCTTGTGTCCCTGTCACGGCCAACTTCAGCAGCGGCGGCCAGATCCGAGATCGGGTTAGCGATTGTTGAGGCCAGCACCAAGCTCAGCCCAATTGATACCAGGATGGCAATAACGAACATCTGCAATACCTGTTCGCGCTCATTGCGCACAAGCTGGTCAAGGGTACCGGCAGCCGAGGAAATGGCCACCACACCAACCGGTGTGCCACCAATAATAACCGGTGTCGCCACCGTGAACATGGTGCCACCATCGGGCTTTTGGCCCGAATTGACGCGGGTTGCACCCTCCATCGCCTCGGACAACAGGGCGCGGGCGTTATCTTCCTGGTTGATCTCGATATTCGGGAGGGGTGCCGGAGTGATGAAGCCGGAAATGGTCTCCCACACCCAATTTAGCATATCGGTGATCAGGGTTGAATTGTCGCGGCGATCCAGCCCTTCAACCGGTGCGGGCTCAGGTTGCTGCGACCCTTCGGTTGTCGCAAGAACCCTGCCGTTACTGTCAAAAACAAAAACTTCGATCCCGCCGCGCAAGTCAAGCATGGCAAGAATGCGACTGGTCGTTTCAGCATCAGCAAAGCTGCCGACCGCAACGTCGCTTTGCGCCTCTCCCGTCTCGGTGCCGGCATCGGCCAACAAACCCAGCTGTGCCTGAGCCTCAAACATATCGGCAATAAGCTCGGCTTCGGCGACCAGCCCCAGCTCATGCTGGAACACGAGGCTGTCCCGGAACGGGTTCAGATAAAGAACCCCTGCAACAAGAACAATCAAGCCCAGTAGGTTAAAGGTGATAATTTTACGCGCCAGCGGCGAGCGGTTGATCGTGAAACCTCCACGGCGCGAAAGCTTGTTGCGCATTTCACGGTCGGCACTTGCCGAGCTGGACACCCAGTCCTCGCCCAACACTACATCTGTGCCATCATTTATCTTGGTATCCCGCAATGCATTTCCCCTAAGCGAGATTTCCTTGCTTTGTTATCCGCAGCTATTCTTCGCTATCATTCTTCGTTGTAACGATATCCGATCCCGTAAAGCGTCTCAATCGCAGAAAACTCATTATCGACCCCGCGCATTTTTTTACGCAGGCGTTTTATGTGGCTGTCGATGGTACGGTCATCCACATAGACCTGGTCGTCATATGCCACATCCATCAACTGATCGCGGCTTTTAACAAATCCGGGACGATGCGCCAGGGCCTGCAAAAGCAAGAATTCGGTAACGGTCAATGAGACCTCATTCCCCTTCCAGCTAACCGAATGGCGCAGCGGGTCCATGAGCAACTCTCCGCGTTCCAATAACTTGCTTTCTTCCGGATTATCCGTGTCGTCCGACGCAATCGCCTCTTGTCGCCGCAACAGCGCGCGGATGCGTTCGACCAGCAGACGCTGACTAAACGGTTTTTTCACGTAATCATCAGCGCCCATGCGAAGGCCCAGCACCTCGTCAATCTCGTCATCTTTTGAGGTTAGAAAAATCACGGGGAGGTTTGAGGTCTTCCTTCTCAGCCGCTGCAACAGGTCCATACCGTCCATGCGCGGCATCTTGATATCCAGCACGGCCATATCGGGCAAACGTTGCCCGAAAGCGTCCAGCGCGGACTGCCCATCATTATAAGTTTCAACTTCGAAGCCTTCAGCCTCTAGAGTCATCGAAACGGACGTCAGAATATTTCTGTCGTCGTCAACCAACGCTATCCTCGACATATGAGGTTCCTTTTACTGCTCATTTTTATATTCTTTTCGGCCATTGTTCCGTTTTTAGCCTTGAGAATCAACATTTAACTGCGAATCACCCCCTGGGCACGGCCAATCAAAGCGCAAATATCGTAAACAATGGCTAATATGTCTCACTATTTGCCCTCTCTGGTTGCGCAAACAGCTAATTGGTAACGCTAACTGACCCGGCCAACTGTTGTGCGAGATTTCAGCCGTGTTATAGCGAGCGTATCGGCGACAGGAGCTTTGCTATGACCAAAGGACGCGTAAACCCCGCCCACAAGCTTGATGATCAAGGGATCAAAGGCCTTGGAAATGTCTATTACAACCTGATGGAGCCCGCGCTGATCGAGGAAGCTCTGACCCGTGGCGAGGGGCATCTGGGAAACGGTGGCACCTTTCTGGTTTCAACCGGCAAGCATACCGGACGCTCGCCACAGGATAAATTCGTTGTCCGCACACCGGGCGTTGTCGATCACATATGGTGGGAAAACAACCCGCCGATGGATCCGGCAGCTTTTGAAACACTTCATCAGGACATGCTGGCCCACATGCAGGGACGCGACTATTTCGTGCAGGACCTGTTCGGCGGCGCCGATCCCGCGCACCGGTTAGACGTGCGCATGGTTACCGAACTGGCCTGGCACGGGCTTTTCATCCGCCATATGCTGCGCCGCCCGGAGCGCGACGAATTAGACGAGTTTGTACCTGAATATACCATTATCAATTGCCCGTCCTTTCTGGCCGACCCCAAGCGCCATGGCTGTCGTTCGGAAACTGTGATTGCATTAAACATAGAAGAACGGCTGATCCTCATCGGTGGCACCGAATACGCGGGCGAGAACAAAAAATCTGTTTTCTCTCTGTTGAATTATCTGCTGCCTGAGAAACGCATCATGCCGATGCATTGCTCGGCTAATCACGCGCCGGGCAACCCGGTAGATACGGCGATTTTCTTTGGCCTTTCTGGCACCGGTAAAACCACTTTGTCGGCTGATCCCGGGCGGGTTTTGATTGGTGACGACGAACATGGCTGGTCTGAACGCGGCACCTTCAACTTTGAAGGCGGCTGTTATGCCAAGACCATAAACCTGTCCGCCGAAGCCGAGCCTGAGATATATGCCACCACATCAAAATTTGGCACCGTGATCGAAAACATGGTCTATGACGAAGATACCAAGGAACTGGACTTTGAGGACGACAGCCTGACCGCCAATATGCGCTGTGCTTATCCGCTGAACTATATCTCAAACGCATCCGAACATTCCCTTGGTGGGCACCCCAAAAACGTGATCATGCTGACCTGTGACAGCTTCGGGGTGCTTCCTCCGATTGCCCGGCTGACCCCGGCGCAGGCTATGTATCATTTCCTGTCGGGTTTTACTGCCAAAGTCGCCGGTACCGAGCGAGGCGTGACCGAGCCTCAGCCGACGTTTTCAACCTGTTTCGGCGCCCCCTTCATGCCGCGCCGGCCCGAGGCCTACGGTGCCCTTCTTCGCGACAAAATTGCCAAACACGGGGCGACCTGCTGGCTGGTAAATACCGGGTGGACTGGCGGAGCTTACGGCACTGGCAGCCGCATGCCGATCCGCGCCACACGGGCACTTTTGTCAGCCGCACTTGACGGCTCGCTTTCCAGCGCCAAGTACCGCAAGGATCCATATTTCGGCTTTGACGTACCGATTGCGGTTGATGGTGTTGCCGATATTCTGCTTGACCCGCGCCGTACCTGGGAAGACCCGCAAGCCTATGACGCTCAGGCCGCCAAACTGGTTGGTATGTTCGCTGACAATTTCGAGCAATATGAGGCCCATATTGACGAAGACGTTCGCGCCGCTGCGATTGGGTAGAACTTCGGGCGATTAATCTGCACCACCGGCGAACAAAGCCCTTCGAAGGGCCTTGGACAACGCGTTTCAAAACGCGTTTAAAAGCGGTTTCGAAACCGCTTAAGAAAGCCGCTTCGAAGCGGCTTGGCCCCTGAAAGGTGGCGGGTTTTAGGCGGCGGACCTAGCCCAGCAAACGCCGGGCTATTACTTGCGCCTGTATCTCAGCTGCACCTTCAAAGATATTCAAAATGCGTGCGTCGCAAAGAATGCGACTGATTTGATATTCCAGCGCAAAACCATTGCCGCCGTGGATTTGCAGTGC
>JAAEUB010000191.1 GCA_024227755.1 Paracoccaceae bacterium
CTCGGCCCGGGTGCGGATCAGATCGATCTCGACCCCCGCTGGCAATTCCAGCAGCATTTCGGCCGTGACTTCTTCGATCTTTGCCTGCATGCGAATCGCATCACCCTGGGCCGAGCGGGTGACGTTGATCGACATTGCCGGGTTATCGCCGACATAATAGGCGCGGTCGCGGTCGATACCGTCGACACGTAAGCTGGCCACATCGCCAATGGTCAGCTTGGAGCCGTCCGAGTTGTTGCGTAAAACAATTGCCTCGATGTCCTCGACGCTGCGCTTGGCAACACCGGTGCGCACACGTGCCGCCCCGCTTGAGACATCGCCCGCCGGGTCGGCGGCCACTTCCTCGGCTATCAGGCCGGCAATCTCGGACATTGTTACGTCATGGCGGATCAGCGAAAGTGAGGGTACTTCTATCACCGTTTCCGGGGCGACGACGCCGCGAATGGTCGTGCGGGTGATGCCGACCTCGAACAGGCGCGCCACCAGTTCATCGGCGAAGCGGCCAAGCTGATCAACGCCAACCGGGCCAGTGATGATCACATCCGTTACCGGGTCACGCCATGCTCCGCGCCGGACATTGGGTTCCTCAGCTTCGTCGGGCAGGGTGTTGACGCTGTCTACTGCTATCTGCACGTCATCCGCGGCCCGACCCATATCCCAGTCCGGCTCAAACTCCATGGTGATCCGCGCCAGACCTTCCTTGGACGAAGACGAAGTGCTGGCGACACCCTCGACTGCCAGCAATGAGGGCTCCAGTACCTGCACAATCGCCGCGTCGACATCCTCGGCACCCGCACCCTGCCACTGGACCGA
Source organism: Paracoccaceae bacterium (assembly GCA_024227755.1). Lineage (GTDB taxonomy): Bacteria > Pseudomonadota > Alphaproteobacteria > Rhodobacterales > Rhodobacteraceae > JAAEUB01. The sequence continues at coordinate 814 of JAAEUB010000191.1, forward strand.
AACGGTGACGTTATCAACGATGATATCAGGGAAAAACTGCGTGCGCATTCGCGGATAAGTGATAACGCCAGCGGCAATCATTACCACAAGGATCAGGTTTGCCAACGTGGCGTGGCGGGTGAAATAGGCGAGAATGCCTTTGCCAGCCTGTGTGTCGGGGTCGGTTTTAGCCATGTCTTAACCCCCCATCCGGCTTTCCAACCGCTCGATCATACTTGCAGGCACTTCATCGCCTTTGAGCGTTGTCAGAAGGCGTTCGCGGGCGTCGGCTGGCATGCGGGTGTTTGCTTTGACGAAGGCCACGAGTGCGGCCCGGCGTTCGTCCGTCAGGGTTATCATTTCGGGCCCGGTACTGATTTCAGGGGTGCCTTCACCCGTACCTTCGCCCTCGCGCCGAATGGCCCGCACCTTGATGCCTGCACCCAGTACTGGGCTGCGTTCGGCAACCACTTCGCGACCGGCCAGTCCCGGCGCGCGCACCAGTACATCGTCGCCTTGACGCCTAAGCAGTTCCACTTGCGCTTCCTCCAGCCGCTCGCCATCAATCAGTACTAATACCCGCCCGCTTGCATCCAGTGCGGTGGCAGGCAAAATGGCGACATTCTTCAACTCCGGTTCGGTGATTTCGACGGTGACAAAATCCCCGGGTCGAAATCCGCTGGCTTGGTTAAGCCGTGCGAACAAAAGTCGCCCGGTTTGCCCATCGCCGACCTCGGCGCTTTCGCGGTCAATCCATCCGGTAGCGCGCAGGTCAATGCCCGACACGTCCAAGGTAATCGCGATCGGTTGGCCGACAAGTTGCCCTTCGTCGTCAAGTAAATGAGCGTATTGCGCGGTTGAGACGCGAAATGAAACCTCAAGCGCCTCGGAGTCGACAATCTGGGCAATCTGAGCGTTTTGCGTCACCAACCCGCCCTTGATCACCGAGACGTCAGACAAGGTGCCGGAAAACTCGGCGTATACCTTTGTTTCTTCAAGCCGCCGTTCTGCGTCAAGCACCGAGATTTCGCGCCGTGCCAACGTGTTGGCCGCTTGTTTTACCCGCGCCTCTGCATTGGCAAGTGACAAACGCCGCGAAAGCACGGCCTGTTCGGCCGCGGCCGCCGAAAGGGCTGCGGCCTCAACAGCGGCTTCGGTGCCGACCCCACGCGCGGCAAGATCAATCTGGCGTGAATGCGCGCCATTGCGTAAATCAGCTTGTTTTTGCGCCGAGGCAAGGTCGTCATGTGCCAGCAATACCGCCGATTTTGCGTCAACCAGGTCGGCCTCGCCTTCCAGCAAGTCCGTGCGCGCAACCTCAAGACCAGCGGCAAAATCTGTCGGGTCCACCTGCAACAACAACTGCCCGGCCTCAAACTTGCCGCCTTCCTCGAACCCTTCGGCCAGTTCGACAATTGCACCACCCGCTGCGGCACGCAAATCCAGTACCCGGCGTGATCTGAGTTCGCCGAACGAGGTCAGGACAGGGGCGATATCGATTGCCTCAATGGTTATCACATTCACCGCGAAAACCCGTTCGCGTGCAGTCGCCGGTATGGCCTCGCGGGCCCAGCGTTCCTGTAATGCTGTGAACATCATATAGCCAGCGACGGATAAAATCCCCAGCGTTGCCGCCAACAAAAAGATGGCAGTCAGACTTCGGCGCAAAAACCGCATATTGTGACCTTCCCCATAACCATGATCCACGCCTTACGCCCGGTCCGGCACAGCGCACAAGGGTGTAACGTTAAAGTCGTGGCTTTCCGTCGCAGTCTATTTACGTCGTTTGTGTTCATCCAGGCGGGGAAAAATTTCGACGAAATTGCATGGGCCGTGGCGGTAATCCAGTTGATGCACCAGGATCTCATCCCATGCGTCCTTGCAGGCCCCGGTGCTGCCCGGCAGAGCAAACAGATAGGTGCCGTTGGCAACCCCGCCGGTTGCGCGGCTTTGCACCGCTGACGTGCCGATTTTTTTCATGCTGACGATGGTGAAGACTGTGCCAAAAGCTTCGATCTCTTTCTCATAGACGTCCCTGTGCGCCTCAACCGAGACATCGCGCCCGGTTAATCCGGTGCCGCCGGTTGAAATGACCACGTCAATTTCAGGGTCCAGGGACCAGGCGCGCAACTGATCGGCAATCTCAGCGCGTTCATCGCGGATGATCATCCGGTCCGCCAGAATATGCCCGGCAGCTTCCAATCGCGCCACCAATGTGTCACCCGAGCGATCGTCGCCCAGGCTGCGGCTGTCAGACACCGTCAGCACCGCAATGCGGTTAGGGATGAACTCGTTACCTTCTGATATTTTTGACATCGGGTTTCCTTGTTGTTTCGGCCTGCTTTAAGAACCTTCGCGGAGCTTCGCCTTGATCTCAAGCAAATCTGCCCATGCCTCGCGTTTGGCGGCAGGATTTCTGAGCAGATAGGCCGGATGAAACATCGCCATCACCGGCAGGTCGTGGACTTGCGTCCAGTTTCCCCGCAGCCGGGTAATGCCACGCCGACCTAAAAGAGCCTGACAGGGTGTGTTTCCCATTGCTACCAGAATTTTTGGTGCTGCCAACTCGATATGACGTTCCAGAAATGGTACTAGCATGGCCATTTCAGCGGGCGTCGGCTCGCGGTTTTGTGGTGGCCGCCATGGCAGAACATTTGAAATGTAGACTGAGGATTCAGCCTTTTCGGCATCCCGCGCCAGTCCGATCGCTGCCAGCATTTTATCAAGAAGCTGCCCGGCGCGACCAACAAACGGTTTGCCTTGAATATCCTCGTCACGCCCCGGCGCTTCACCAATGATCATCACCTGCGCGTTCGGGTTGCCATCGGAAAAAACCGTATTGCGTGCGCCTTTTTTGAGTTCACACATTTCAAATGCCGCCATCGCCATATGAAGTCCAGCCAAATCGGTCGCGGCCCCCGCCACTTCGCGCGCGGCGGCAACTGCATCAATATTAGGTGCAGGAGTAACAACAACCGGGGTGGGGGGGGCGTTGGGTGTCCGTTTGGCAGCTTTTGGTGCCTCGTCGGCCAAGGCATAGCGATCAACTGGCGTGTCGAGGATAGCCTCGGTCGCGCCCATTTCGACCTGCCATTCCAGCAGCGCCCTCATTTGGTGAAAATCCAATGCCGATTCCATGTACATAAGCTATGCTTTCCAGACATCGCCGTAAATGCCGCCGGACCTATACATACCGATCATCTTGCCCGCATCCGCGATCAAACCTATAACCACCGAAGCCGGAACGGAGAGGCTAAAGTGTTTCGCGTCTAATTTGGGTCGCAAATTGGATGTGAAGCACCCACAACATTGGTAGGTCATGGGCGTTTCGCCACACAAACTGATTCAAAAAGAAGGCGAACCGCTATAATGACATTCCCCCATCGCCACCTTTTGGGCATCGAGCCGCTAAGCCCGGTTGATATTGCAGATATCCTTGACCTTTCAGATAGTTACGTGAACCTCAACCGTTCACGCGCCAAACATTCGGACCGACTGGCCGGGCTAACCCAGATCAACATGTTTTTTGAGGCTTCGACCCGTACCCAAGCGTCGTTCGAAATTGCCGGCAAACGTCTTGGGGCAGACGTGATGAACATGGCGATGCAGGCAAGTTCGCTTAAGAAAGGCGAAACCCTGATCGATACGGCGCTGACTTTGAATGCAATGCACCCTGACCTTCTGGTTGTCCGCCATCCCCAGTCAGGCGCGGTTAATCTGTTGGCGGAAAAGGTGAATTGTGCAGTTTTGAATGCCGGGGACGGGAGACATGAGCATCCGACGCAGGCGCTTTTGGATGCTTTGACGATCCGGCGCAAAAAGGGCAGGCTGCACCGGTTGACCATTGCGATCTGTGGCGATATCGCCCACAGCCGCGTTGCCCGCTCAAACATCCTTCTGCTTGGGAAAATGGAAAACCGGGTGCGCTTGATTGGCCCACCAACCCTGATGCCGTCGCAGGTTGCCGAGTTGGGGGTCGAGGTCACACATGACATGCGCGAGGGCCTTAAAGGCGTCGATGTAGTGATGATGCTGCGCCTCCAACGCGAGCGTATGGATGGCGGTTTCATCCCGTCGGAACGCGAATATTTTCATCGCTGGGGTCTGGACGGCGAAAAGCTCGCTTTTGCCAACGATGATGCCATCGTCATGCATCCCGGTCCGATGAATCGCGGGGTTGAGATTGACGGGACCATTGCCGACGACATCAACCGTTCGGTCATTCAGGAGCAAGTTGAAATGGGGGTCGCAGTTCGCATGGCCGCAATGGACTTGCTGGCGCGGAACTTAAGGGAGAAGTCGACCTCAGAGGGTGTCTATGTCTAAGCCCAACCTTGTCGTCGGCGAAAACCTGATCACCTCGTTTCAAGGTAACCGCGCCACCTATATCCGTGAACATATTCTGCTGGCCGCCCTTGGCTCATTGCTGATGGCGGGGGGGTTAATGGTCATGGGAAATCCCCATGCCTGGACCGGAGTGGTCGGTGCGGTTCTGGCTATTGGCGCGCGCGGAATTTACGTGGCGAACGAACAGCTTGGCTTTGTCTGGCATCTGACGAACCGTCGTCTGATCGGCCCCGGTGATCGCAATATCATGCTTTCGCAAATTGCCAAGGTCCGGCATATTTTCTCGGCCATTCAAGTGGTTACGGAAAGCGGCGACAAGCATCTGATCAAGTATCAAGGCGACGTTGAGGCCGTCAAAGCGGCGATCCTTACTGCCGCCGAATAAGCCCGCGCCACAGCCCCAGCCAGAAAAACAGCCCTGCGCCGATCGGTATCATGCTGAGAAACGCAACCGGTGCAAGTGTGCCACGAAGGTCAATGCCTGCGCCAACAAGCAGTAGCATTACGGCACCGAAACCGAATATTGCCACCAGCCAACGCAGGGGCCGCCCGGCAGCGCCTGGTGCTGACCTTTGGCCGTTCTTTGGTAATATTTGCCGTTTGGTCCGGGCGATCAACAAGGCAAGAAGGGGATAAAAGGCGGCTGTAATGATCAGGGCAGTGGCGGCAGGCGTGCCGGGCGGTCTGAAAAAAATGAATGACACCACATAGGTGGCTATCAGCCCGGCACATACAACAAAAAGCCCGACCCTCCCAAGGTGCGGCCCGGATATGCGCGCGGCACGGATATCACCGGGCAGAATTGCACCGGTCTTGCGAAGGAGGGAATAGCCCATGATTAGTACAACCAGGAACGGCAGCCATGTCAGTAAATAGGCGGGTAAAACCGGGTTGTTGTGCCCCGTCACCACCCCAAGCATCACCAGCAATGCCACCCGGCAACCCAGCGCCCAGCGGCTTTGCCCGAAAACCCAATCCGGCACCGGAAAGGTTTTTGCCCATTCAGGAAACAGGCGCGACATCACTGCAAGTGGCAGTAGAAATGACACCACGGCGTGGTAAAATAATACCAGCCCCAGTGTCTCATGAATACCAAACCAAGGGCCGATACCACCTAGTACAAAGCCGTCCTGATCCGGGTAGCCTGCCCAGACAACCTTGGTGACCCAGGTTTCATAAAGGCCAAATATGACGCCAAACAGATACAAAGCAGACCATGAGGTGCGACCGGACCAGCGCGCAATCTGGACGAAGAACAAAAAGTGCAGAAGGTATAAGGGCCCAGCAAGAATATACACCGAGGGCGTGATTATCCACATGCTGCCAGTACCTGCAATCACCTCGGGAAGCCCATATGTGAGCATTGCCAGCCAAAGAAAAAAGAAAGCGCGCCATGCAGCGTAACGCTTTGTGCTTGCCGGGTTAGTTATTAAAGGCATCAGGAAACAAGTCTCTGCATCCTCAACTTTTATCCAATCTGGTGCTAACTGTCACTTGTAATATGTTTTCAGGTTATGTCTGAAATTGTGGCAAAGGGCGCGTTGAAATCCCTCACTGAACCGGGCAAGATCGGGGCGATCATTTTAAAACGCTGCCAAATTCTGTCGAAGGAACCAACATGAGTAGATCGGGCTGGGAAGGTATTCTTGATGAAGGAGAAGATATCTTGTGGCAGGGGCGGCCGGATGCGGCGATCCAATTGAAAATTGGCAACTGGGCCACCTTTCTTTTTGGCTTAGCCTTTGCCGGATTTGCCTTGTTCTGGATGATCATGGCTTCGCAGGCGGGAGGCGGGTTCTGGATGTTTGGACTTCTTCACTTTATGGTTGGCATTGGGCTTAGCTTTGGCACGATTTTCTGGGATGCCTATAAGCGGCGTCATTCGTGGTATACGCTGACCGACCACCGTGCCGTTATCGCCACCGATATGCCCATCAAGGGCCGAACGTTGAAAAGCTATCCAATCAATGATGACACGGTACTTGAATACCAGCAGGGCCAGCTTTCCACCATTCATTTCAGTGAAGAAACAAGGCGCGGCAACAAGGGTCGTCGCTATACCGTGAAAATCGGTTTTGAAGGTATTGGAGAGGGCGAAAAAGTCTATCGCCTGATGCGCGAAATTCAGTCGGGTAAAGCGTGAAGGCCAACTGCTATTGCGATCTTGTGGGATCAGGAAATTGCGCTTAAGAATGGTGCGCGTTGAAAAAGGCCCGGTATGACCGTCATTCATTTCACCAATGCCCGCCTGATTGACCCAGAGGCAGGGACAGATGGACCGGGTTGGTTACGGGTGGAAAACGCCCGTATCGGCGCAATTGGAACCGGTTCACATCCCAGTATTGGCGATCAGGATGCAGACGTTATCGACTGCAACGGTAAATGCCTTGCCCCCGGCATCGTTGATATCGGCGTCAAGATCGGCGAACCGGGCGAGCGCCACAAGGAAAGCTTTCGAAGTGCGGGCCTGGCAGCGGCCGCCGGTGGGGTAACCACGATGGTTATCCGCCCCGATACCACGCCCGCCATTGACACGCCCGAAACGCTGGCTTTTGCCACCCGCCGTGCCGGTGATGCCGCGCCAGTCAATGTACGCTCGCTTGCCGCCCTGACCAAGGGGCGTGCTGGCCGCGAGATGTGCGAAATTGGTTTTCTGATGGATGCCGGTGCCGTCGGCTTCACCGATTGCGACCATGTGGTGCGCGACCCCAAGGTTTTTTCACGTGCCCTGACTTATGCTGCCTCGCTTGGGGCACTGGTTATGGCACACCCACAGGATCCCGAGCTTTCATCGGAGGCCGCCGTAACCTCGGGTAAGTTTGCCAGTTTGCGCGGGCTACCCGCCGTGTCACCAATTGCCGAACGGATGGGGTTGGAGCGTGATCTGGCTTTGGTTGAAATGACCCGGGCGCGTTACCATGCTGACGCGCTTTCAACTGCTGCATCCCTGCCAGCTTTGCAGCGCGCCAAAAAGGCAGGTCTGGATGTGAGTGCCGGGGTGAATGTGCACCACCTGACATTAAACGAGCTTGATGTCGGTGACTACCGTACGTTCTTCAAGCTCAAACCGCCCCTGCGCAGCGAAATTGACCGCCAAGCGATGGTCGAGGCCGTGGCCTCGGGTCTGATCGACGTGATCAGCTCGATGCACACGCCGCAGGACGAGGAATCGAAGCGCCTGCCATTTGAAGAGGCAGCCTCGGGCGCGGTGGGGTTAGAGACCCTTTTGCCGGCAGCTTTACGACTGGTGCATGCGGGCGCGCTGAATTTACCGACCCTATGGCGTGCCCTTTCATTGAACCCTGCCAAGCGGTTGGATCTGCCGGGTGGGCGGCTTGAGGTTGGTGCTCCTGCCGACCTCGTCTTGTTCGATGCGGATGCGCCTTTTGTTCTGGACCGCTCAAAACTAAACTCAAAATCCAAAAATACCCCCTTTGATGGGGCGACGATGCAGGGCCGGGTTCTAGGAACATGGGTTGCGGGCGCGCGGGTATTCGGGGGCGCGCATGCCTGACATCACCACCGCCCCCATGCTGCTGGTGTTGGCAGCCCTGGCCGCATATTTGCTCGGCTCGGTACCTTTCGGTCTGGTTATCGCGCGGCTATTTGGTCTGGGCGATATTCGAAATATTGGTTCGGGCAACATTGGGGCGACCAATGTACTGCGCACGGGCAACAGGTTCGCCGCCTTCCTGACCCTGATCCTTGATGCAGGCAAGGGCGGTATCGCGGTTTTTATCGCGCGTATGACCTTGGGTGAGGACGCCGCCCAACTTGCGGGTTTCATGGCGTTCCTTGGTCATTGCTATCCGGTATTTCTGGGCTTTAAGGGGGGCAAAGGCGTGGCCACCTGGCTGGGTACGCTCTTGGTGCTAGCATGGCCGCTGGGTCTGGCCGCCTGCGCCACGTGGCTGGTAGTGGTTGCCGCCACGCGGATTTCATCGCTAGGCGGATTGGTTTCGGCAGCTCTTTCACCGCTTTGGGCGTGGCTTTTTGGTCTGCCTGCAACGTTGGCCCTTCTGGGTGCGCTTGCCCTGCTGATCTTCCTGCGCCACCGCCACAACATTACCCGCCTGATCGCTGGGACTGAGCCACGGGTAGGTAAGAAATAGATCTTCCAGTCAGTTTTTAGTTGAGTTGCCAGAGAATTCACGGCTTTACTGAGGGCAATAAACGTAGTGACAGGAGGAATTCATGGATTTCATGACAGCGGTTAAAACCTGCTTTGGGAAATACGTCACCTTTTCTGGCCGCGCCCAAAGGTCCGAGTTTTGGTGGTTTGTCCTATTTGGCTGCGGGGTTTCGATGATCTTGACGTTTATCGATTCGTTCCTGTTCGGCACCATAACGACCAGTGAATATGGTATCAGTGCAACATCAGATATCGCTATCTTCAGCTCAATCTTTGGACTTATCGTTTTTTTACCGAATGTCTCGGTCGCCGTGCGTCGGCTCCATGACACCGACCGATCCGGTTGGTGGTATTGGATTATTCTGGTGCCGCTTGTTGGGTTTATCCTGCTTATTGTCTGGTTTGCCAGCAAAGGCACACATGGCGAAAACCGCTTTGGGTCTGATCCGCTGAATGGAGGCGGATTTGGAAACGATGACGGCGGTGACTACGCGCGCTCGCGTGTTCCCAACGTGTCTAACGACTAAGCTTAGCGCCAGTCGAAAAAACCTTCTCCCGCGCGGCTTAGAAGGTCGCGCGCCAGGCTCCTGCCCATTTCGCCAGCGTCTGCAATCGGTCCGCTGATTTCATCCGCAATGGCTTCGCTGCCATCGGTGCGCAGGATTTCGCCGCGCATCCTCATGCTGCTGCCATCCAGCTCGGCCAGTGCCGCAATCGGGGTCTCACACGACCCGTCAAGAGCTGCGAGAAAAGCCCGTTCACCCGCAAGGCGCTGACCGGTTTCTTGGTGGTGGATTGCTGCAAGCATATCCGCCATCCGCCCGTCTTCGACGCGCCGTTCAATGCCGATCGCACCCTGTGCCACCGCGGGCAGCATGTCATCAGGTGCAATCGCCGTTTTTGGCACGTCCATTCCCAACCGGTTCAGCCCGGCCATGGCCAGAAAGGTCGCTTCGGCCACATCTTCCCCAAGTTTGCGCATCCTGGTCTGAACGTTGCCGCGAAACTCGACAATTCTCAGGTCAGGGCGCCGGTGAAGAAGCTGGGCTTTGCGCCGGAGCGACGAGGTGCCGACAACGGCCCCTTCAGGCAAATCCACCAGCCCGGAGTATTTCAACGATACGAAAGCGTCACGCACATCCTCGCGCGGCAGGTAACAATCCAAAAGCAGCCCGACGGGCTGGTCGACCGGCATATCCTTCATCGAATGCACAGCAATGTCGATGGCACCCGACAGCAGGTCCTCTTCGATCTCCTTGGTGAACAAACCCTTGCCGCCGATCTCCTTAAGCGGCCGGTCCTGCACCCGGTCGCCTGTGGTCTTGATCACCTTTACCGTAAAGGCATCCTCGGGCAGATCAAAGGCCGCTGCCAGCCGCGCGCGCGTTTCATGCGCCTGCGCCAATGCCAGCGGCGAACCACGGGTGCCAATGTTCAGGGGGCGGGCGGGGGAAGGCATTTCATATGTCATACCCCCCTTTAGACGCGTCATAATGGCGTTGCAACGCTCTCTGGTCCTGCCATGCCTTGACATCCTGACGCTGAGGTATGACCACCGGCGAAACAAATGGGGGTAACATGTCCAAACAAAAGACAATCCTGCGCGTATTGGCGGGTGAAACCCTACCGGTGCCACCGATCTGGATGATGCGCCAGGCCGGACGATACCTGCCGGAATATCGCGCCACACGGGCCAGGGCGGGTGATTTTCTGAGCCTGTGCTACAATCCCGAACTGGCCACCGAGGTAACATTGCAGCCTATTCGCAGGTACGGTTTTGACGCCGCAATCCTGTTTGCCGACATCCTGCTGCTGCCGCAGGCTTTGGGTGCCGATCTGTGGTTTGTCACCGGCGAAGGTCCGCGACTTTCGACCATCACCACGCCAGATGAATTGGCTGCGCTGAAACCGGCAGGCGACGTACACGAACACCTCTCGCCGATCTATGAAACCGTGCGTACATTGGCGCGCGAGTTGCCTGATGAAACCACGCTGATCGGTTTCGCCGGAGCACCCTGGACCGTTGCCACTTATATGATTGCCGGGCGCGGCACACCTGATCAGGGTCCGGCGCATGCGCTGATGCAAGCCGACAAGGCAACGTTTGAGGGGCTATTGGACCTGATCACCAAATCAACTATCGAATACCTTTCCGCTCAGATCGAGGCAGGGGCTGAGGTCGTCAAGTTGTTTGACAGCTGGGCAGGTTCGTTGAAGGGCGATGCCTTCGACCGCTATGCTCTGGCCCCGGCCCGCGAGATTATCACCGCGCTCAAGGCCCGCCACCCTGAGACGCCGATCATCGCCTTCCCGCGCGAGGCCGGGGATCGCTATATCGGCTTTGCACAAGCGACCGGAGCCGATTGCGTAGCACTGGATAACTCGGTTTCGGCAAAATGGGCGGCCGAGAATGTACAGATTGACGGCCCGGTTCAGGGCAACCTTGCCTCAAGCCATATGGTGACGGGCGGGCAAAAACTGATTGATGAGACCCGCGCTATTGTCGACGCCTTCTCAGGCGGTCCACATATCTTCAACCTTGGTCATGGCATTACCCCCGATGCGGACCCGGAAAATGTCACGTTGATGGTTGAGACAGTGCGGGCGGGTCGTCAGGGCTGATCAAAAGCGGTGGGAACGGAATTTTCGAAAATTCCGGCAAAAATTTTTTGAAAAATTTTTCTGCGTTGCCTAAAACAAGCTGCCCTGATCCGTGGGCGGGGTCTTTTTAGTTCGCGCGGGTTTTGTGCCTTCGCCCAGCTTCAGACGCCCATCGGCAAATTCAACCTCCAGCGCGCTTGCCCTGGCCGCGGTCTTTTTCGAGGTCACAACTTCTCCGTCACCACGCATCACCGCAAAGCCGCGTTTTAGTGTTTCGGTGTATCCCAGCGTCTGCCTGATGCGCTCAAGCGAATTCAGTTGGTCGCGCTGGGTTGACGTAACCGAAGTGAAAGCACGGGTGAGGCGGGAGTTGAGATCAGACAACGCCACCTGCTTCACTTTGCGTGCTTCTTCCAGCCAGTTCGCGTCAAGCCGGGACGCGGTGCGTGCAAGTTCACGCCCTTTGTCCGCCGTTACCCGCGTTAAAGCCTGGGCCAACCGCATGTCCATTCCGTTGACCTTGTCGCGCAAAGGGGCAGTGCGGGTGGTCAGGATGCGCGGGCGTAGACCTGCGGCCACCTCTGTCAGGCGCACCCGGCGGGTAGCGGTCATTTGGCGCAAAGCTGCGGGCAGGCGGTCGGCAGCGCGGTCAAGTTTTTGGCGCGGGCTGTCCAGCAAGGTGTCGGCGCGGGGCAGGGCGCGGGCCACGTCTTGCAGACGCTGGCTGCGCCCGGTGACGGCCTGCCCAACTCCGCGCGACAGGCGCGCGCCCTGTTCGGAAACCCATGCAAGCAGTTCCAGCCGGACGGGAACCGCCATTTCCGCGGCCGCGCTGGGTGTCGGGGCGCGTCTGTCGGAAACATAGTCAATCAACGTGGTATCAGTCTCGTGCCCTACGGCCGAGATCAAGGGGATTACGCTGGCGGCTGCGGCGCGTGCCACCACCTCTTCATTGAAACCCCACAGATCTTCGATTGAGCCGCCACCACGGGCGACGATGATCAGATCCGGGCGAGGCAAAGCACCGCCCGGTGTCATGGCATTAAAGCCCGCGATGGCGCGCGCAACCTCAGGGGCGCAAGCCTTGCCTTGCACGGCCACTGGCCAGATCAGCACTTTGCGCGGGAAACGGTCGCGCAGCCGGTGCAGTATGTCGCGGATAACCGCACCTGAAGGCGAGGTTATCACGCCGACTACATCGGGCAGATAGGGCAATTCCCGCTTGCGCTCGGGTGCAAACAAGCCCTCGGCTGCCAGCGCCTTCTTGCGCTTTTCCAGCATCGCCATCAAAGCGCCTTCGCCTGCCACCACCACGTCGTCAACATTCAGGTTGTATTTTGACTGAGCGCCAAAGGTGGTCAGGCGGCCCGTTACAATGACCTCGAGCCCTTCCTCGGGCACCACTGAAAGCTGCGACACCTGCCCTTTCCATGTGGTGCAGGCCAGTACGTTCCTGTCATCCTTGATGTCATAATAGAGGTGCCCTGAACGGGCCTTGAACACCCGCCCGACCTCGCCGCGCACCCGGATCCGGCCATAAGCGCCCTCAATGGTCTTTTTGACCGCGCCGGAGATTTCCGAGACGGTAAATTCAGGAGCGTTCGCGCCCGGCGTGTCGTCGTCGATAAGGTCTGACATGTGCGTCCTTGTGCTAAGGCTGGGGCGACCTTAGAACGCTTGGCATGGAAGGCCAAGCAGGCCATATGGCAAACGGCAGGGAAACGACAATGAATATCCTGATACTGGGCAGCGGCGGGCGCGAACACGCACTTGCATGGGCAGTAAAGCAAAACCCCAAATGTGACCGGCTGATTGTTGCTCCGGGGAATGCTGGGATCGCGGGGCTGGCGGAATGTGCGGGTATCGATGTGATGGATGGCGGCATTGTTGCAACCTTCGCGCAGGAAAACGCAGTTGATTTTGTTATTGTCGGCCCCGAGGCACCATTGGCGGCCGGTTTGGCCGACAGGTTACGCGAAGCGGGTGTGCTGGTTTTTGGACCCTCAGCGGCGGCCGCGCAACTTGAGGCCTCCAAAGCTTTTACCCATGAGATTTGCGATGCGGTCGGCGCACCAGCCGCCGGATACGCGCGCTTTACAGATGCTGGATTGGCAAAGGAATATGTCCGCCGGCAGGGCTCCCCAATCGTGGTCAAGGCCGATGGACTGGCCGCTGGCAAAGGCGTTGTCGTGGCTGAGGATGTGGGCAGCGCTTTGGCGGCAATTGATGACATGTTCGCCGGAGCTTTTGGCGCGGCAGGGGCAGAGGTGGTCATTGAAGAATTCATGGAGGGCGAAGAGGCATCCTTTTTCGTGCTGTGTGACGGTAAAAATGTCCTGCCCATTGGCACGGCGCAGGACCACAAGCGGGTGGGTGAAGGCGATACCGGGCCAAATACCGGCGGAATGGGGGCCTATTCCCCGGCACCGGTTTTGACAGACGAAGTTGCCGGGCAGGTGATGTCACAGATCGTGCGCCCTACTATGGCCGAAATGGCAAAACGCGGCACCCCCTTTCAGGGCGTGCTGTTTGTCGGGTTGATGATCAAAGACGGCCAGCCACGCCTGGTCGAATACAACGTGCGCTTGGGCGATCCGGAATGTCAGGTGCTGATGATGCGCCTTGGCGGGCAGGTGCTGGACCTGCTTTTGGCTGCGTCCGAGGGGCGGCTGGATCAAGCCCGCGTAAACTGGGCCGACGATCACGCGATTTCAGTTGTCATGGCTGCGAAGGGATATCCTGGGGCATATGAAAAAGGAAGTATAATCAGTGGATTGGAAAACCTCCCCGAAGATAGTCTGAACATGGTGTTTCATGCCGGCACCGCCGAAGCTGATGGGAAGAAAACCGCGTCCGGCGGGCGGGTACTGAATGTGACCGCGCGGGGGGAAAGCTTGCGAGAGGCGCGCGCGCGGGCCTACCAAATGGTTGGCGGCGTCGATTGGCCGGAAGGTTTCTCACGCTCTGATATTGGCTGGCGGGCACTTTGATGCCGATAGTTCTCCCGCCCATCGTATGCGCCTGCGGCGCGCTGCTGGTTGGGCCGGGCCTCGCTTCGCCCGGATCAGATGCGTCCGGGTTTTCAAGGGGAAGATTTTGATGCAGAAATTTCAATTCAAACCAGCATTGCTGGCAAGCAAAAAGACCTATCACCTGAAGGGAGACGCTCTGACCCAAGTGAAAAATGGCAAGGCCGTCTGGACCTTGCCCTTGGCGGACGTTGAGAAAGCCGGACTTGTTGATCAGACCATCAAGGGCGCCCGGATGACGCGGTTGGATTTGTATGTGGCGGGAAAAAATCATTCCATCGCGCAAAACCAATCGGCCCTTGCCTGGCAGGAAAACCCGGACGTTGTGAGTTTTCTTGGCTTGATAAGAGCATTGGGCCGGGCGCTGGGTGAAAGCCGGCCTGACCTGATGGTCAGCCTTGGCGAATACGGGCGCTTTCGGATCTGGATGTTTGCAGCCGGTCTTCTGTCTGCGATATCCGGAGTGGCGTTATTCGGCGCGGCATTGGCAACCGGGGTTGGCAACAATGCGTTGATCAGCACCACGGTGCCGGTGATCATACTTCTGGCGCTGGGCGTCATGACATCGCGCGCATACTGGCCCTGGACAAAACTGCCAAGTATCCCGGCCACCGAGCTTGAAAAGGTTGTGGAATTTCTTCGAACCAACAATGGTTAGGCAGGTCGGGTGAACACCAGATCAATCGTCCTTTTTGGTTGGCGTTTTGCCGCGATACTTTACCGTCAGGTCAGCTTCCACCTCATCTGCTTCATGAACCCCCAGCAAAATCCCCTTACGCCCCGAACCACCTTTCATAGCGGCAATATCTGCGTCTGAGCGGGTAACGCGCTGGCTCATACGTCGGCCCCATTTGCCCAGACGTTTGTACATCATTGCGATAATGTCCCGATGCTCGGGACTGGTGCCAAGGTCGCAAAACTCCTCGGGATCATTTTCAAGATCAAACAGCATTGGGCGAAAGCCACCCTCGCCATGCATGAATTTCCACCGCTTGTCTGCGACCATGAACAGGCGCGCATCTTTGGGGGCAATGCCCAGATTTTCAGCCATTGGGCGAACTGAATAGTCGTATTCGCTAATGGCAAACTCACGCCATGTTTCGGGGGTTTCGCCGCGCAGGAATGGCATTAACGAGCGGCCCTCAAGGATATGTTCGGCGCGCTCACCGCCTGCAACCTCAAGGAAAGTAGGCGCAAGGTCGATAGCCTCGGTAAGTTCATCACAAATGGTGCCCCGGGTTATGTCAGCTTCTGGCGCAGGGTCATAAATGATCAGTGGGACCTTTACGCTTGGTTCATGAAACAGGTCTTTTTCACCCATCCAGTGATCGCCCAGATAATCGCCGTGGTCTGAGGTGATGATGATCATGGTATCGTGCATACGCCCGGTTTCTTCGAGGAAGGTGAAAAGCCGCCCCATCTGGTCATCGCATTGCTTGATCAGACCCATATAGGCAGGAATGGCCTTTTGGCGAACCTCTTCGCGCTGAAAGGCCTGCCCAACAGGATTATCCATGAACGCCTTGTGGATCGGGTGCGGGTCATCTTTTTCGGCGGAGTGGCGCGTGGCAGCAGGCACGTGGTTGGCACCGAACATATTGTGATAGGGGGCCGGGACAATATAAGGCCAGTGTGGTTTGATATAGCTAAGATGCGCGCACCACCGGCCTTTCGCCTGTTCAATGAACTTGATGGCTTGCGAGGTCAGCCATGGGGTTTCGCTGTCTTCCTCGGCGATATTTGCAGGCTTGTCGGCATTGGCCATGAACCATCCCGAAGCAAGCTTTCCGCCCTCGTCAGCCGAATTAGCAAAATGTGACCATGGATTGTCGCCGGGATAGCCTTTGGATTTCAGGTATTCGTTGTAGGGCGAGCGGCGCTCGTCATAAAAACCATCCGGCCCTTCACCCCAAAGCCCATCATCACGCACCCATAAATCAAAGCCACATTCGGCCTGACGCGCACCGATGATGCTGTCCGGCTCCAGCCCCAACCGCGCCATTCCTTCCTTGTCGGCGCGCATATGGGTCTTGCCGATCAGCCAGCAATCCATTCCGGCGCGCCTGAGATGATCGCCCATTGTCTGCTCGCCCACGCGCAGGGGAAAACCATTCCACTGGGCACCATGGCTGGAAGAATAGCGCCCGGTATAGGTACTCATGCGGCTGGCACCGCAGATCGGTGATTGCACATAGGAGCGCGTAAACCGCACGCCTTTAGCAGCCAGTGCGTCGATGTTCGGCGTGTGCAGGTGCGGGTGACCGGCGCAGGACAGATAGTCAAACCGCAACTGGTCGAACATGATGAAAAGGATGTTTTTGGTGGGCATGTTGGGGTCCTGCAGCTTGGGTGCTTTACCGAAGGGTACGGAAATACAACGCCTAAGGGCAAGCCCGGCTTTGGCAAAAGAAATCAGGGACGCGCCTGACCCTGGCTGAGTACCGTTTTGTCAAAGTGGGTGTTACGGTGCAATGTTCTGAAACGCCTGAGCTTGTCGCGCCGTCGCCGTGCGCCTTCGCGTGGGAAGGGTCGGGGGCCTAGCGTTGCCGTGCCCAAGACTTGGGTCGGTGTATCGTTTTTGTCAAAGTACCCCGAAGCTTTCTCAGAATTTGAGAGGCATTGCTTAGGGGCACCAGTATCTTGGTCAAGCGTGTCGGCAGTCAAGGGCAGGTTGACCGCAACGTTTCCGATCTAGGAAAAGCCCAGATCAAGGTATGTCGAACAAAGCTTGGGTACTGGTCCGGCAAGCCGGAACAGCGCAGCTACGGCGCTCCACGTACCAAGCAGCTGAAATCACAGGGTGAAATTGTCCGATGTCATGCCCTCAGCTGGCGAAAATCTGCCCCGGAATCAATGGTGGCTTTTTCCATTACTGAATTGATCATCGAAAAAGCATTGCGCCAGGCCCTTTCAAGCGGCTCATTTTTTGCCTTTCCATCAGCAATCTGCATGGTTTCGACGAAAACTTCGCAAAACACCTGAAAATACTCGGGCTTAACGCCCATTTTGGCGTGATCTTCACCCAGCATATAGAGGTAGGGGTACAGCGTGTCCGGGTCATCCAGACCCTTCAAGACCATAGCCATGACTGCAAACAGCATTGTACGCTGTTTTTTCAGGTCTTCTTCCTTAAAGAGCATTTTTGTTTTTGGCGCGACGACAAAAAGCCGTTCATAGAATTTTCGACTCAGATTGTCCTTGTCCCTGAACGCCCGGGAAAAACTGCTCTGAACCAGCTCAATATCGGTTTGTGAAAGCATATCAGCCTCAATGGTAATGATCGCGCGTCCCATGAGATTAGTGCAAAAGCTTTAACAAGATGTTTCGAAGGTATTTTCCCTGCTACCCCCCCTTAAGGCGCTGCATCAGGTAGATATCGTTTTTTGCCCTCACTGGTTCATCAAGCGAGGAAGCGATGATGCGCCCGTCCACCGATACTGAAACCCCGGCCTCGATCACCGGGCCCAGTCCGGGATACATTGCTGCGAGTGCGCTTAGCATTTCGCCGATGTTCCCGGCCTCGACCTCAACCACATCCAACCCGTCCGTATGGGCGCGTAGTCCCGACCAGAGGTTGACCTTAACCTTACCCATCCGCCTGTTTCTCCAAAGCCTCAAGGATCGAGGGCGGTGACATGGGTAAATGGTGCATCCTGACCCCTGCCGCAGATGAAACTGCGTTTGCGATGGCCGCAAGCGGCGGACAGATCGAGGTTTCGCCGACCCCGCGCACGCCGTAGGGGTGGCCCGGATTGGGCACTTCGACGATTACCGTGTCGATCATCGGCAGGTCCGAAGCGACGGGGATGCGATAGTCAAGGAAGTTGGCGTTTTGCAAACGCCCGTCCTCGCCATAAATGTATTCTTCGTTCAAGGCCCAGCCGATGCCTTGCGCAGCGCCGCCTTGAAACTGGCCCTCGACATAGGTTGGGTGGATTGCCTTGCCCGCATCCTGCACCACAGTATAGCGCACGACGCTGGTCTTGCCGGTTTCCGGGTCAACTTCAGCGTCGACGATGTGGGTGGCGAAGCTGACACCTGCACCTTCAGGTGTGGCTTCATAATGGCCTGAAATCGGCCCGCCAGTGGCACCCATATTGCCGCATATCTCGGCAATTGACATAGGTTCAAACTCACCTGCATTGGGTCCGGCGGGCTTGGCAAATCCATCTTCCCACTCGAC
>JAAEUB010000192.1 GCA_024227755.1 Paracoccaceae bacterium
AATTCAATGTCTTGCGCTAAACGGGTTAGATCCTCGGGACAAGCCCGAGGATGACGATCGAGAGGATTTGAACGGAAGTCTTTACCAGTGAGATTGGCTGATAATTGAGTGAAATCAATGCGGTAAATGTTTAAAGCTGAATTTTCCGGACAGCAATGGACCTGCGTCGGGATGACGTCCCACAGGGTATTATCGTGAGCAGACTTGATGACGATGGTGAGGCGCTGATCCTCGAGTGCTTTTACGCCACGCCAATCCTGAGTAAATCCTGGAAATGGACAACGCCGACCGGAATTTGGTCCTTTGTGACCATCAGTACTGTAATTGCAGAACTATCCAGAATTTCCATGGCTGAAATTGCCAGCGAGTCCGGCTGAACGGTTTTAGGATCAGCAGTCATGACAGAATCAACAGTTTCGTTGAGAAGGTCTTTGCCGAGATTGCGCCGCAGGTCGCCATCGGTGATTATGCCGATCAGGCTGCCATCAGCACCGGTTACGCCGACACATCCGAAGCCTTTTTCTGATATCTGGTCAATGGCGTTGGGCATCAGGGTGCCAGTGGTTACCAGGGGAATTTGATCACCCGAATGCATGATATCGCTGATATGGGTAAGGCTTGCACCCAACTGGCCACCTGGATGAAAGGTGCGGAAATCACCGGCGGTGAAGCCGCGGTTTTCGAGCAGGGCGACGGCAAGCGCATCGCCTAGCGCCAGTTGCATCACGGCTGAAGTGGTGGGTGCCAGATTGTGCGGGCAGGCTTCCTCCTTGCGGGGAATGGCCAAAACGATATCAGCCTCCTTGCCGAGGGTGGAGTCTTTCTTCGAGGTAATGGCGATCAACGGAATGTTGAAGCGTCTTGAATAGGCCAGCACCCCCCTGAGTTCGGTGGTTTCACCCGACCAGGACATGGCAAGGACAGCATCATCGCGGGCAATCATGCCCAGATCGCCGTGGTTGGCTTCCGACGGGTGAACAAAAAATGCCGGCGTGCCGGTGGAGGCGAATGTGGCGGCAATCTTGGTGCCGATGTGGCCGCTCTTGCCGCCCCCGGTAACGATCACCCGGCCGGTAATCGTGCGGATGGTTGTTACCGCTTTGACAAACTCATCGGCAAAGGGCGTGTCGAGGGCGTTGGAAAGGGCTGTCAGGCCA
>JAAEUB010000193.1 GCA_024227755.1 Paracoccaceae bacterium
CGAACTTTTACGGGCTGGACCGGACAGAGAACGTCTTTACCTGGGATCCGGTTTGAAACAAGCGGCACCGATAGGGCAGCGACAGGTCCCAAGCCGCCCGCCAAAAGGACCATTCTTTGCGTCTGGACTAAACATTTCGGGTTGAGGTGGATGCGTATTGGGCAATAGGGTCGCCCGGAAACTTGTTAAGATGCTACTAGAAGACAAACGTTAGGTCACGGGAGGAAACAATGACCATACAACGAACCATAAAGAACCTTGTCGGGGGTGCGGTGATCGCACTCGGCGCGTCAGGAATGACGTTCGCGGCAGAGTATTCTTTTAACCTGCAAAGCTTTCTGCCAGCCCAAGCCACGATCCCTTCAAAGATCATTGACGTCTGGGCTGACAAGATCGAAGCGGCTTCCGGCGGTCGGATTGAAATCACCCGCTACGCCGCTATGCAGCTTGGCGGCAAACCACCAGAGCTCATCGACCAGGTCATCGACGGGGTGATCGACCTCACCTGGAACGTTGTCGGCTATACGCCCGGTCGTTTCCCATCAACTGAAGTCTTCGAACTTCCGTTCATGGTCACAGACGCGCGCGCCGCATCATCTGCCTTTTGGCAAATGATGGACGAGAACATCGCCGACAGCGAATTCAAAGACGTCAAGATGCTTGGCGTCTGGGTTCACGGCCCCGGCGTTATCCACGCCAACAAAGAGGTCAACACCCCGGCCGACTTCAACGGCATGAAAATCCGCGGTGCGTCCCGTCAGGTCAACGCGCTGTTGAAGCAACTCGGCGCAACCCCGGTTGGTATGCCGGTCCCGGCTGTGCCTGAAGCGCTGTCCAAGAAAGTGATCGATGGCACAACCATCCCGTGGGAGGTGACGCTGGCGCTGAAATCTTCGGAACTGGTGGACAACCACACAGAATTCACTGGGCCGATGATGTACACGATCACCTTTGTTCTGGTGATGAACAAGGACAAGTTCAACGGCCTGCCCGCTGACCTGCAGAAGGTCATGGAAGACAACTCTGGTCTTGAGTTTTCGGTGTTCGCGGGCGGTACCCAATCCGACGCCGATGCGCCTGGGCGCGCCTTTGCAGTTGAGAATGGCAACAACATCGTAACCCTCGATGCTGCCCAGTCAGCGGCCTGGGCGGATGCGGCGTCCCCGGTCTATGATGCCTGGATTGCCGAAATGTCTGGCAAAGGTATCGACGGTCAGGCCCTGATCGATCAGGCCAAAGCCCTGATGTCTGCCTACTAAACGATAACAAACGCTGCGCCGGCGAAAGACCCGGCGCAGCACCCCCGACAAACCTGTTGTTCAAGGTCTGAGCCATGCACCGACTGATGGAAAAGCTCGCACGGGGTATGGCCGTGTTAGGAGGAGTGGCGCTCAGCTTTCTGATAATACTGACCTGTCTGTCGGTATTGGGCCGCGCCCTTAACACGTTTTTGCACCGACAGGTCGAAGCCATCGCACCGGGCGCTGCGAAATGGTTTCTTGATCTCGGTATTGGCCCGATAACCGGTGACTTTGAACTGGTCGAGGCGGGCGTTGCCTTCGCAATCTTTGCCTTTATCCCGTTGTGCCAGATCACCGCTGGCCATGCCTCGGTTGATATCTTCACCAACCAGTTGCCCCGTGGCGCAAACAGGTTCCTGATCATGATTACCGATATCGTGTTTGCGGTGGTTCTCATCGTGATTGCCTACAAGCTCTATGACGGGATGCTGTCAAAACGGCGCTACGGTGAGACAACCTTTCTATTGCAGTTCCCGATATGGTGGGCCTACGCGGCCAGCCTGTTTGCTGCTGTTACAGCCGCCATCGCTGGTGCCTACATGGCTGTGGTTCGGGTGGCCGAATTCCTGCTGCGCAGGGACGTGGTCGAGCGCG
>JAAEUB010000194.1 GCA_024227755.1 Paracoccaceae bacterium
AAATACATCTTGATATAGTCGGACGCCTCGCCGCGGGAAATACCCAACTGGGCAGCAAGACCGAAGGCGGAAATGCCGTAGATAATACCGAAATTGATCGCCTTGGCCTGTCGGCGGACCATCGGGTCCATGCCCTCAACCGGGGTGTTGAACATTTCACTGGCAGTCATCGCATGGATATCGATGCCATCGGCAAAAGCCTGTTTGAGTTGGGCAATATCTGCCACATGGGCCAAAACCCGTAGCTCGATCTGGCTATAGTCTGCCGAAAGCAGTTTGTTGCCCGCTTCCGCCACAAAAGCGGTCCTGATCTTGCGACCCTCTTCGGTGCGTACCGGGATATTCTGCAAATTGGGATCGGATGAGGAAAGCCTGCCGGTTGAGGTGGAGGCCATGGCGTAGGAAGTATGAACGCGGCTGGTATCGGGATTGATGAAGTGTGGCAGGGCGTCGGTATAGGTGGATTTGAGCTTGGTCAATTGTCGCCACTGAACCACATTGCTTGGCAGGTCATGACCTTCGGCAGCCAGATCTTCCAGAACGCCTGCGGCGGTTGAATATTGCCCGGATTTGGTTTTCCTGCCGCCAGGCAGCCCCAGTTTGCCGAACAGGATTTCACCCAGTTGCTTGGGCGAACCGATATTGAATTTTTCCCCGGCAAGTTGATATATCCCTGCCTCAAGGCGGGCGGCCCCTTGTGCCAGCTCTCCCGAAAGGCGCGACAGGATTTGCCGGTCGACCGAAATACCACGCGCCTCCATACGGCAGATCACTTCCACCAGCGGCCGCTCAAGCCGTTCATAAACCGTGGCCATGCCTTCGGCCACAAGTCGCGGCTTCAATACCTGCCAAAGCCGCAGGGTGACATCGGCATCCTCGGCCGCATATTCCACCGCTTTGTCGAGTTCCACCAGATCAAAGGTGATCATTGACTTGCCGCTTCCGGCAATATCCTTGAAATGGATGGCCTCATGACCAAGCCACAGATCGCAAAGCGTATCCATATTGTGGCGGTTGCGACCGGCATCAAGCACATAGGAAAGCAGCATCGTATCGTCGAACGGGGTAATTTCCACCCCACGCCGAAAGAGCAACAGCCAGTCATATTTCATGTTTTGGGCAATCTTCAGTACCGATGGATCTTCCAGCATCGGCTTGAGCCTCGACAGCACTTCTTTTTCGGAAATCTGGTTTTCCAGCAGGCCGCCGCCGAGCAAATCGCCCTGACCGGATTTGTGGGAAATCGGAATATAGCAGGCACGGATTTTGCCGTCTTCCCCGGCCAGCGCCAGGGAGATGCCAACAAGTTCCGCCTGCATGGCATCAAGCGAATTTGTTTCGGTATCGAAAGCAACTGTACCTGCGTGGGTTGCGGCTTCTATCCAGCGGTCCAGTTCTTCAATAGTGCGGATGCATTCATAGGCCTCCCTGCTGATCTCGGCACCCCTGGCAGCGGCCATACGCTGACCGGTTAAATCCTGTGGGGTGTAATGGGCATCACCCGGTTGCTGGTCCTGCGGTGCAGGTTTTGCCGAGCCATCTGCATCAAGGTCCGGCCCTCGCCGGGCGGCATAGCCATCAATCTCCACCACGTCAGCTTCGATCTGGTCGATATCTGCCTCGGCCTCCTTGGCCACACGTCTCGTCAGTGTGGTGAGTTCCATCGCCTTTAGATAGGCAATCAGGCGCGGGCCGTTGACCGGTTCGAGCGATAACGCATCAAGCGGCACTTCCAGTGGTACGTCCTGCACCAGTTCCACCAGCCTGCGGGAAAGGCGGGCCTGATCGGCAAACTCGATCAGGTTTTCGCGGCGCTTGTTCTGCTTGATCTCGCCAGCGCGGGAAAGCAGGGTTTCAAGGTCACCAAATTCATTCAACAGCAGTGCGGCGGTCTTTGGTCCTATGCCCGGAACGCCTGGAATATTGTCGGAAGAGTCTCCGGCCAGCGCCTGCAGGTCGATCATCATATCCGGGCCAACGCCGAATTTTTCCATCACCTCGCCGGTTCCGATGCGACGGTCTTTCATCTGGTCATACATGATCACCTGAGGGCCAACCAGTTGCATCAAATCCTTGTCGGAAGAAATGATGGTGCAATCCGCGCCGATTTCAGCAGCTTCAT
>JAAEUB010000195.1 GCA_024227755.1 Paracoccaceae bacterium
ATTGGTACGAGCAGCACCGACTGGCGCTCTTAGATGTATTGTAATGGACCCCGCCCGCCCCCATACTAATATTGATAAAAAGGAGGCAGAACATGGCATTACCCTTCGACGGGGCAATTTCGACGTTCTTTGAGGATGCGGCACCAGAGGAGATTCGCGCGGCCGTTAAAGGCGCTGGCATGAAAGATATCCTTGACCCTTCCTATCCTTATTCCACGCGTCTTGACCGCACAAAATACGAGGCTGATATGGCCGCGTTGCAATGCGAATTGGTCAAATTGCAGGCTGATGTGAAAGCAACCGGCAAGCGTGTCGTTGTGGTGTTTGAGGGGCGTGATGCCTCGGGTAAAGGTGGTACAATCAAGCGCTTACGCGAGAACCTTAATCCACGCGTCGCACGGGTTGTGGCACTTTCGAAACCAACCGATCGGGAGGCGGGCGAATGGTATTTTCAACGCTATGTCAGCCATCTTCCTTCGGCCGGTGAAATTACCCTATTTGACCGCTCGTGGTATAATCGCGGCGTGGTTGAGAAAGTATTCGGCTTTTGCGACGACACGCAGCGCGCCGCATTCTTTCGCCAATTACCTGAATTTGAGGACATGCTGGCTGATGAAGGCATTCATTTCGTCAAATTGTGGCTGAATGTCGGACGCGCAGAACAGCTTCGGCGATTTCTGGCGCGTGAAAACGATCCCCTCAAACAATGGAAACTCAGCTGGATTGATGTCGAGGGGCTGAACCGCTGGGATGCCTACAGCGCCTCAATCGCCGAAACTTTCGAAAAGACACACCGGGTTCGCACACCGTGGACTGTGATCCGTTCTGACGACAAGCGCCGGGCGCGCATTGGCGCCCTGCGCGCGGTTTTGTCCGGTATTGATTATACCGGCAAGGACGCAACCGCCGCCTGCCCGCCGGACGCGGAAATCTGCGCTGGGCCTGAAATCTGGACTGCAGATGGGGCAGCGAAATAGCATGGCAAAAAAACGCGGCTATCACCACGGCAATCTGCGACAGGCCCTTGTTGATGCAGCGCTCCAGCTGATCGAGGTTAAAGGCCCAAGCGGTTTCACACTTTCCGAGGCCGCCAAGCAAGCAGGCGTCACCCCGGCGGCTGTATATCGCCACTTTGCCGGGCGCGAGGACCTGATTGGCGAGGCCGCTTTGCAAGGCTACGATGTGTTCGCCGACCTGATGGAATACGCCTATAACAAAGGCCAGCCCTCTGCGCTGGCGTCGTTTGAAGCCACCGGGCGTGCATACCTTGCCTTTGCCCGCAAATATCCCGGCCATTACGTGGCAATGTTTGAAAGCGGCATATCGGTTAATCACACCCCGGAACTGGCAAAGGTGGCCGGGCGCGCGCTGGGGGTGCTGGAAAAGGCCGCCAGCGAATTATCGACCCATATTCCACCGGGAAAACGCCCGCCAGCGCGCATGGTCAGCGCCCATATCTGGGCCATGTGCCACGGTGTGGTCGAACTTTTCGCGCGCGGCTCACCCGGCACAAAAAGCCCGTTCCCGCCCGAGGACCTTTTGGAAAGCGGCATCGGTATCTACCTGCGAGGGCTTGGCCTGATCAAACCGGATGAATAACAAGGCGCTTCGAAGCGCCTTGCTAAAAGTGGTTTCAAACCACTTTCACGCGATTTTGAAATCGCGTTTTGTAAGGCCTTTCGAAAGGCCTTCCCCTAAACCGTTTCGCCCTGCATTTGCTACAGGGAATGTGGCGAGGCGTCCGGAAGCCATCAATGATGCGGGCGCTTCGCATTCAGTTTGTGATCCAAATTGAACGCGAAACGCTTTAACCCAGCAACCGGTGACACAATTCCAGCCCGTCAATCAGGGTATCTACCTCATCACGGGTATTATAAAGCCCGAACGAGGCACGCGCTGTGGCGGCAACACCCAGATGCTGCATAAGGGGCTGGGCACAATGGTGACCGGCGCGAACTGCAATGCCTTTTTGGTCCAAAATGGTCGATAAATCGTGGGCATGACCTGCCCCATCAAGGGTCAGTGAAAAAATGGCGGCCTTGGCGGGCGCGTTCCCCTGAACCTGAACCCAGTTCAGCCCACTAAAGCGCTCGCCCGCGTATTTCGCCAGATCGGCCTCATGTGCTGCGACGTTCTCCATTCCCAGATCCATCAGATATTCCAGCGCCGCACCGAAACCGATGGTCTGGACAATACCCGGCGTTCCGGCCTCAAATTTCATTGGCGGATCGGCGTAGGTAACCGTGTCGCGGCAGACATCGCGGATCATGTCACCACCGCCCATGAAGGGCTGCATTTCCGCCAGCCTTTCGCGGCGCACATAAATCGCCCCGGATCCCGAAGGGCCATAAAGCTTGTGGCCGGTGATGGCGTAAAAATCGCAGCCAATATCAGCCACATTGACAGGTGCGTGCACAGCGCCCTGAGAGCCGTCGACCAGCACCGGCACGCCTTGAGCCTGGGCACCTTTACAAATGGTTTTCACATCAACCATGGTTCCTAACACATTGGAACATTGGGTAATTGCCAAAAGGCGTGTGCGCGGTGTGATTGCAGCCAGAACTTTTGCTGGATCCAGTGACCCGTCGGCCTCCGGTTCGATCCAGACCAGTTTGACCCCCTGACGTTCGCGCAGGAAATGCCAGGGAACTATGTTGGCGTGATGCTCCATCACCGATAAAACAATCTCGTCTCCTGCCTGCATACGCGGCATCGCCCAAGCATAAGCGATCATGTTGATGCCCTCGGTCGTGCCCGAATTCAGGACAATCTCATCCTCAAAAGCGGCCCCGAGGAAACGTGCAATAATCCCGCGTACCGCCTCGTATTTCTCGGTCGAGATGTTGGAAAGCGTGTGCAATCCCCTATGCACGTTGGAATAGTCCTCAGCGTATCCGCGCAGGATGGCGTCGATGACAACTTGCGGTTTTTGCGCCGATGCACCGTTATCAAGGTAACACAAGGGCTGCCCGTTCACCTTTCGCGCAAGGATCGGAAAGTCGGCCCGGATTTTCTCAATGTCATACATCACAGGCCAACTGTCGAAATTGTGCCAACACCAATTATTGCCATGATCACCGCCAGACCGATGATCACCCCCATAAGGGTCAGCAGGATTATCGCAAAAACCAGCCCGACTGAGCGAAATCCATGCATCTCGGTTATGAAATGGCTGAGGACCCAGAAGGTCAGAACAATGCCTCCTACGTTTACCATCATCGCCAGGTTAGCCGCGAACAGTGCCAGAACAACCACCACAACCTGCACGATCAGGGCAATGAATTGCAGCCAGAGTATTGTCAAAATGGCCTCGTCAAAGCGTCCTTTGCCGCCGAACGCCTGTCCAACCCAGTAAATCGCGAAAATGGTGATAACCAGGATCGAACCTTCAATGATCCCCATTCGTATCGGGTCTGCCAGAAGCGATCCTTCGAATTCGGGGCCGGGAGGGAACAAGACCGAGGCAGTGATGCCTATCCCCGTCGAAAGGATCAGGAAAAGCGCGAAGGTCTGCCACAAAATGGCGCGCGGGTACCTGAGGGCCTGAATTTCACGCGCAATCTTGCGCGGTTCGGGAATGGTTTGCAGCGCCATTCCGAGAAGATATCCGGGTTTAAAATTCATGCTTTGCCCCATTCGGCCTCAAAAAACCCCATGGCCCAGATCATCACGAATGCCGCCAGGGCCACCATTCCAACAAGGTTTAACGCAGAGCCGGGTCCGATAAAACCAGCAATCAATCCCCACAAAAGCCACAGCGGCGCAGCTGCCAAAAAGGCCCAGAACAAGGCGAACCGCGCGTGATAAGCGCTGCCATGTGCGCCCAGAAGCCGGGCCAGCAGGTGACTGATCGTGCCAATTGCGTACATCGCCAGCGGTGCGATGAAAAGCCAGCCAAACAAGGCTCCACCCAAAAGTGGGTTAAGTTCCTGTCCGGTTTCAAACGACAGGCGGGCCAGTCGCGGCCAGCCCGCGACGAAAACCAGCGTGCAGGCAGCCATCAACACCACCAAAGCACGGTCCTCACGCGGTGTGGTCCCTGCCCGTCGCCGGTAAACAACGCGCGGCCTCAGATAACTGGCCAATATGTCGCCCGCCACCGACATGATCAGTCGCGCCGACGCTGAAGCCAGCTTTCCAAACGCGAATGGATATCTGCGCCAATTGCCTCATCCTCAATTTCATCGAGAGCTTCAGCCAGAAAAGCGATTACCATCAGGTCTTGCGCCTGCTCTTCCGGCACCCCGCGCGAACGCAGGTAAAAAAGCGCGGTTTCGTCGATGGCGCCCGAGGTCGACCCGTGACTGCACGCCACGTCATCGGCGTAAATCTCAAGCTCGGGCTTGGCAAGGAACTGACTGTCGCCGTCCAGCAGCAAAGCCTGACTTTTCTGATAGCCATCTGTTTTCTGCGCGCCGGGCCGCACTAAAATCTTGCCCTGAAACACGCCGGTGGCACCGTTGCGCAGAACTTTCTTGAACACCTGCCTGCTTTCGCAGTTCAGCGCGTCATGGGTGATGAAAACCGTGTCATCATGGTGAAATTCGCCCGCTGCACCATCGCCAAGGGCGGCACCGGCGATATGCGCAACCGCATCGTCGCCATTGACCTCAATCACACATTCATTGCGGGTCAGCGCACCATTGACGGTCAGGGTGAAGCTTTTGAAAATGCTCTCACGCCCCAGTCTGGCAAAGATATGCGTTGCCGCGCGCCGTTCGTGATTTCGACCTTGGGCGCGCACATGGTGAAAAGCGGCACCATCGGCAACCTCGACCTCCATCACCGTGTTCAGCCGCGCCGCCGCAGCCCCGTTTTCGACCAGAGTAAGGTCTGCGCCGGGTTCCAGACGAATCACATGATGCAGTAAAACATCCGAATTTGGATCAGCATGGCGGTAGGTAATGCAAACAGGTTTTGCAGCCTTGCCCGTCACGCGGATCAGCACCCCGTCCGAGGCAAAGGTTGTATTCAGCGTCGCCAACGGGCGCGCCACCGGCTTTTGCCCGCGCGTTTCCAACACACCATAAAGATCGGCAGCCCAGTGGACATCCACCTGCCCGCCATCGGCCAGACGCGATATTTCGACCCCTGCCAGCGCCGGATCATCCGATGCCGCCTGGTCAAAAACACCGTCTGTGAAAATCAATCTGACCCGGTCAACCTTTGAAAAAATCGGGTCTTCGTCGCTGTGATCAAAGGGGGCGGCCGGTTTCGGTATTGGCTGGTTCAGAGTGTCGGGCCGGGTAAAAAGCCAGTATTCATCGCGCCGCGCTGGCAAACCCGTGGCGGAAAGGCGCGCCAAAGCGTCCGCGCGCGCGGACTTGGCCCAGGCACCCGATTTTGGCATGACCTGTCCCGACAATCGGGCCGACAAAGCGTCCATTGCAGGATTGGGTTTTAACGCTGAAACAGCCATCAGGCGACCTCGGCCAATATGTCGGAATAACCGTTGTTCTCAACTTCCAACGCCAGCTCAGGTCCGCCGGATTTGACGATGCGACCACGCGCAAGAATATGAACTACGTCAGGTTTGATATGGTCCAGAAGCCGTTGATAATGCGTAATAACAAGGAACGAACGTCCTTCATCACGTAGTGCATTAACGCCTTCACTGACCAGCTTCATCGCATCCACGTCCAGCCCCGAATCGGTCTCGTCTAGGATGCACATTTTCGGCTCTAACATAGCCATCTGCAAAATCTCGTTGCGTTTCTTCTCGCCGCCAGAAAAGCCGACATTGACCGGGCGTTTCAGCATCTCCGCGTCTATCTTCAATGCCTTAGCCTTGGCCCGAATCGTCTTAAGAAAATCGGTCGCCGAAAGATCGTCCTCGCCGCGCATCTTGCGCTGTGCGTTTACGGCAGTGCGCAGAAAGGTCATGTTGCCAACGCCGGGAATTTCGACCGGGTATTGAAAGGCCAGAAATAGCCCCGCCGCCGCGCGTTCCTCGGGCGCCATATCCAAAAGGTCCACACCGTCCAGCGTCGCAGTGCCCCCCGTGACCTCATAGCCCGAGCGCCCGCTCAGCACATATGAAAGCGTCGATTTGCCCGATCCGTTGGGCCCCATGATCGCATGTACCATGCCCGCTGGCACCTCAAGGTCGACGCCCTTGAGGATCGTCTTGTCTTCTTCTTCAAGTTTGACCTTCAGGCCTTTGATATTCAGCATTTATCCATCCTCATTAGCGTATTCGTCAACCCTCGGGCCGGGTCCAGTATAGCGGCCAGTCCTCAAAGTAACCCAAGGCAAAAACCTCTCCCTGATCCTTGAAACCGACCAGGACAAATTCAGACGGGTCGGGAAATCCAGACCAGTCATTTTGCAAGATCCAGTAGCTGGATTTGCCTTCATGGGCCACCGCAAAAACGTGATCGCCCAGGTCGCGCAGATCCTCGCGCGCACCGAGCAAAACCTGCTCCTTGGGTCCAGCATTTTCCCAAGATTTTATCGTGGTGCCCATCACCGCCCGCGCCGTCGTAACCAGCGCCGGGTCAAGGCCCGCATTATCCATGCGCGCGGTCAGGGTTTCGTCGCCGGTCATTACTCCAGTTCCTTACGCAAGGCGTCATAGGCCACCCGGGCAATATCATGGCGCAGCTCGAAAGAGGCGTTGGCCGCGATACCGTCCGGCATTTCGGTGCCCATGAGCCCCAACACCTGCGCTAATTGCCCGTGGTTAAGCTCAATATAGGTAGGATCAGCCCCGATTGTCCGGTTCCAGAACCGCCCAAGCGCATTGCCTGCCCGTCCCTGGGCGCGGGCGTGTTCATAAAGCTTAATATGCAGAAATCTCAGCAAATCATGCGAATCAAGTGCCAGTCGGTCCATTAATGACGTCACCCCGCTGGGTATCCCGGTGAGCCCAAAAAGGATTTTCTGTCCTCTATCGCTCTCCCAGAAGGTCGTGCCGGATTTGGAGCGTATGACGGGGCCCTCGTTCATCGGCGCACCTTTGGGATACGAGAATTTTTACCCAACATCGTGTCGATCTTTGAGAGTTTCTCTGCTTCGCGATCCGCACGAATTTGTGCCTCCCCTTTGAGCTTTCGTGCATATTCACGCTTGGCCACCCACCGACCAAATATGCCGGAAGCGGCCATTCCAATTAAAAGCGCAACAATCAATATAGCTATAGGGGACAAAGCACCCCACCATTGCAAAGCCATCCACGCCAGAACCGCAACAGCCAAAAAGCTTGCTGCAACAGCAAGCTGGAGCCCTGCGGATGAGGTGTTATTTGAAGGTGGCGTGCGCACTACCCAACGCTCCCCTCAAGCGAAATGGCCACGAGTTGCTGGGCTTCCATGGCAAATTCCATTGGCAAGGCTTGCAACACTTCCTTGGCGAAGCCGTTGACGATCAGCGCCACCGCTTCTTCCTCGCCCATGCCGCGGCTTTGGCAATAAAACATTTGCTCGTCGTCTACTTTGGAGGTCGTCGCCTCGTGTTCAACCCGCGATGAGTTATTCTTGACCTCAATATAGGGCACCGTATGCGCCCCACATTGATCGCCGATCAGCAAGCTGTCGCATTGGGTGTAATTGCGTGAGTTCTGCGCGCGCGGATGCATTGACACCAGCCCACGATAGGTGTTTTGCGCCCTGCCCGCCGATATACCCTTTGAGACGATACGGCTACGGGTATCTTTGCCCAGATGCACCATCTTGGTGCCGGTATCGGCCTGCTGGTAGTTATTGGTTATGGCGATCGAGTAAAACTCGCCCTGGCTTTCATCGCCGCGCAAAATGCAGCTGGGATATTTCCACGTCACTGCCGATCCGGTTTCAACCTGCGTCCACATCACCTTGGAGCGGTCACCGCGGCAATCGGCGCGCTTGGTGACGAAATTATAGATCCCGCCTTTGCCTTCCTCGTCGCCGGGAAACCAGTTTTGCACGGTGGAATACTTGATCTCGGCATCTTCCAGCAGCACAAGCTCGACCACAGCGGCATGAAGCTGCGCGGTGTCTCGTTGCGGGGCGGTGCAGCCTTCAAGATAGCTGACATAAGCTCCTTTGTCGGCGATGATCAGAGTACGCTCAAACTGGCCGGTATTTTCAGCATTGATGCGAAAATACGTGCTTAGTTCCATCGGGCATTTAGTGCCCGGCGGGATGTAAACAAAGCTGCCGTCAGAAAACACAGCTGAGTTAAGCGTCGCATAGAAATTGTCGGTTTGCGGCACGACGGTGCCTAGATATTGCTGCACAAGTTCGGGGTGTTCCTTGATTGCTTCCGAGATCGAACAGAAGATCACCCCGGCCTTTTTAAGCTCGGCCTGAAACGTCGTCCCCACCGAAACCGAGTCGAAAACAGCATCAACCGCAACCTTGCGCCCTTCGGCTGGCGTGTCCTCGGCCCCCTCTACACCTGCCAGAATCATCTGTTCTTTCAGCGGGATGCCAAGCTTTTCATAGGTTGCCAGCAATTTCGGATCGACCTCGTCCAACGATTTGGGCTTTTCCTCCATGCTTTTCGGGCGGGCGTAATAATAGATGTCCTGAAAGTCGATCTTGGGATAGTCAATCAGCGCCCAGTCAGGCTCGACCATTTGCTCCCAACGCCGAAACGCCTGCAAACGCCAATCAAGCATCCAGGTGGGTTCATCGTTCTTTTCACTGATCAGCTTGACGATATCCTCAGACACGCCTTTGGGGGCGTATTCCATTTCAATGTCAGTTTCCCAGCCGTATTTATACTTTTCACCCAAAGACTTAACGGCTTCTACCGTTTCCTCTTCGACGCCCTCCTTGACGTTCACCTCGTCCGCGCTGCCCATTTTATCCTCATGAGGCGCGTGCGCGCCATTTGCCGTATTCTACTTTCCAGGCATCAATGAAACGCCTGACCTCATCCTCCGTCGTCGCGGGGCCCAGCGAGACGCGCACCGCGCTGGCCGCTTCCACCTCGCCAAATCCCATTGCGCGCAACACCTTCGATGCCTTCACCTTGCCGCTGGAACAAGCCGAGCCTGCCGAAATGGCAAAACCCGCCAGGTCCATCACCATCACCTGTGTCTCTCCCTTCCAGCCGGGAGTGATGAAACACGAGGTGTTTGGCAGCCTGTTCGCGCCTTTCCCGACAAAAATAGTAGATTTTACAGAATTCGCAATCTCATTCTCTAGAATATCTCTAAATTTCGTCACCCGCGACCACGTGTCGCCCTCTAAATCGCGCGCCGATGCCTCGGCTGCTGCACCAAAACCAGCGATACCAATGACGTTTTCGGTGCCCGCACGCCGCCCCATTTCCTGACCGCCGCCTTTGATCCGTGCCGCGACTTCTGTGCCGCGTTTGACCACCAAAGCACCAACACCCTTTGGACCGCCCAACTTGTGGGCCGAGATTATGGCCATTTCAGCGCCGCACCAGTTGAAGGCAAATGGTATCTTACCAAAGGCCGGCGTTGCATCAACCAGCGCCAGGCCTTCCGGCAGGTCAAGAATGATGCCGGTTTCGCTGTTTGCGACCTGCAAGCTTGCGCATCCGGGATCAGCGACCTGAACCTGCCCATCCCTGCCCACTTCCAGCTCAGCCTCGCACCACGCAGCAACCGCTTCATGCTCGATCGCGGCACAGCTGAGCCCGCGACCGGCCATGGCCAATGCCGCCGCTTCAGTCGCTGATGAAGTAAAGATAACGTCCGCACCCTCGGCCCCGAAAGCCCGCGCAACCTGACGACGTGCCTTTTCGACAATCGCCTTTGCGGCGCGCCCTTCTGCATGGACCGAAGACGGATTGCCCGCCATATCCATCGCCGCCAGCATCGCCGTACGCGCTTCTTGCCTTAAAGGCGTGGTTGCATTCCAATCCAGATAGACCCGGTCCATTGCGCCCCTTTCATCTTGGCAAAAATACTCGCGCCGCAGGCCTTAAAGTGCCGCGTAGCGGCTAATCTTCATCAACCACATGAAACAAGGTTGGCACAGCAGGACAGGGTGTCAGCTCATTCTTGACCACGTCGGACAGGCGGGTCTGATGCAAAAACACATATACATGTGCGCTCAGCCCTTCCCATAACCGGTTCGACATTGATTGTGCCTGAGATCCGGAAATCGCGCCCGATGCCCCGGCACCTTTATGCATGGCGCTGACGGTTTCATCCACCGCTTCTAAAATGTCCGAGATACGGATCATCGAGCAATGTCTGGCGAGCCGGTAACCACCACCCGGCCCACGAACCGAGGTCACCAATCCAGCCCGGCGCAGCTTGACAAACAGCTGTTCAAGATATGGCAGGGAAATGTTCTGACGCTTGGATATCTCAGTCAGCGACAACAGCTGATCTTCTTCCTGCAATGCAAGATCGGCCAAAGCCACCATTGCATAGCGCCCTTTTGTAGAAAGCTTCATGTTTTCCCCTTCCTGCCCGCCATTCCGGGTTAAAAAGTTGACCTTTGCTGCCCCGGTCATTAACTCACAGTAAGACCGAAAGACCAGCCCGGGCTAAATCCGGTGCCATTTTATAAGAATGCGCCCGAATACATCTAAAGACCCGGGGCTAATAAGGAAAGACCAAGACCATATGCCCGAAGTCATATTTCCCGGCCCCGAAGGCCGGCTAGAAGGCCGATACCACCCGCAAAAAGCCAAAGACGCCCCGATTGCGATCATCCTGCACCCGCATCCGCAATTTGGCGGCACGATGAATAACAAGGTGGTCTATAACCTGCATTATGCCTTTTTTAATATGGGCTTTACTGTGCTTCGCTTCAATTTTCGCGGGGTTGGCCGCAGCCAGGGCGAATATGATCAGGGAGTGGGCGAGCTTTCTGACGCCGCCTCGGCGCTCGATTACCTGCAAAGCATGAACCAGAACGCCAAGCATTGCTGGGTTGCCGGTTTCAGCTTTGGCGCCTGGATCGGGCTGCAGCTATTA
>JAAEUB010000196.1 GCA_024227755.1 Paracoccaceae bacterium
CGGACCATACGAGATATAGGAAGCCTGCGCTGCCAATTGCTCAGTCGCAGTTGAGAATGCCACGAAGTCCATTGCGGCTTCGACGTTCGGCGCACCTTTCGGGATTACCCACAGATCAAGGTCAAAGTTCTGTGCGTCCCAAACAATGGTAAATGGCTTATCTTCGGCAGCCATCGCGTTGAAGATGCGACCGTTATAAGCGGTGGTCATCACCACTTCGCCATCGGCCAGAAGCTGCGGCGGCTGTGCGCCAGCTTCCCACCAGACCGTGCTGTCCTTGATGGTGTCAAGCATGGCAAAAGCACGGTCAACGCCTTCCGCTGTGCCCAGCACGTCGTAGATGTCGGCAGGAGCTACGCCATCGGCAGCCAGCGCCATTTCCAAGTTCGCCTTGGGCGACTTGCGCAGACCACGCTTGCCGGGGAATTTATCAAGGTCGAAGAAATCGCCGATAGTGGTCGGGCCATCTGCCAGAACCGAATGGTCATAGGCAAAGATGGTCGACCAAACGATGGTTGCCACCGCGCAGTCGACAACGGTGCCTTCAATGAAATCTTCCATTGCAGGGGTGCCGTCGGCACCGGCAGGCAGAATTGACGAGTCGATCTCTTCCAGTAGGCCTTCGTCACAACCACGAACCGCGTCCGACATTTCCACGTCGACCAGATCCCAGGTTACGTTGCCGGCTTCCACCTGGCTTTTAACCTCGGCAAGACCACCGGAATAGTCCTCAGAGATAATGGTGTTGCCAGTCGCCGCCATCCAAGGTTTGTGATAGGCCTCGACCTGAGACATGGTATAGGCACCACCCCAGCTGACTACGGTCAACTCACCAGCCATTGCCACGCCTGCCGTAACGGCGAGGGCGGTCGAGGCTAGAAGAATTTTGCTCATTTTCATGTGTTACTCCCTAAGTTTCCCGGAATGTTTTGCGGCACCTTCCCCGGGTCAGAGGGCACCAAGGTTCAACCGGACAAGAGGACTTGACCGGCAATAAAACCGCTACGCGTCCAGCGCGCGGCAATCTGATGGAAGCCAGCCGATCTTGATCTTCTGGCCCGGTTTCAGACGCTCAACATCCGGTGCATTGCGCGTCTTGATGATAAAGTCCTCATTGCCCGCCACCCTCAGGCGGGTGCGGAAGATATCGCCCATATAGACAAACTCCAGCACCTCAGCATTCAGAGTATGGGCGCTGTCATGCAACCGTTCTTTGTTGTACTCCACCCGCTCTGGCCTGATAGAAACCTGGGTGCGATCACCCACAGCCGTAACATTTACAGGCTTAGCATCAATCAATTCACCATCGTCCAGCTCAACAAGGCAGGTATCGCCTTTGATTTCCTTCACAACGCCCCGCAACGTATTGTTTTCACCGATAAACTGCGCCACGAACGAATTCATAGGCTCTTCATAAAGAAGATCGGGTGGGGCAAGTTGCTGGATGATGCCATCATCAAATACGGCAACATTATCGGACATGGTCAGGGCTTCGGTCTGGTCATGGGTGACATAGACCACGGTGATACCCAGCTGGTGCGCAAGATTGGTGATCTCAAACTGCATATGTTCGCGCAGTTGCTTATCCAGCGCGCCTAGCGGCTCATCCATCAAAACCAGTTCGGGCTCAAACACAAGCGCGCGCGACAAAGCGATGCGCTGTTGCTGCCCGCCGGACAATTGCGCCGGGCGACGGTTCAGGAAATCGCCCATCTGCACCATGTCGAGCGCGCGTTTGACCTTGGCCTCGCGGTCTGACTTGCCCATGTTGCGTACTTCAAGCGGGAATGACAAGTTCTCGCCCACCGTCATATGCGGAAATAACGCATAATTTTGAAAGACCATGCCGATGCCGCGTTTGTGCGGCGGGATGTTGTTGATCGGCTGACCATTCAGGCGAATATCACCATGGGTGGCAACCTCAAAACCCGCCAGCATCATCAAGACCGTTGTCTTACCGGAACCCGATGGCCCCAACATGGTCAGGAATTCGCCCTTAGCCACGGACAGGTTAAGGTCTTTTACAACCAATATCTCACCGTCATAGCTTTTCTGGACATGATCAAAGACGACGAAACCGTCGTTAGCGTTTGCTTTGGTCAAGAGACCCCCCTGAGCCCTATTTTGGGCTTTGTTTCTTGTTTGCACCCTAAAGGCACTTTGTTATCGAGACCAGACAACACGATAGCTTTGACTATTTCAACCGATATTCGCGTCAATTTTCGGATAGTTACACCAAAATCGACCAAAAAATGTCGAATATGCAGTAGATTTTCCCAAATAGGCCTAGACAATATTATGCTCTGGCCCATACGGAAACTTTGTTATGTTCTCGGCTGCATCTTCGCCAACCACCAAGATATCGTGCTCGCGGTAGCCCCCGGCACCGGGTTTCCCTTCGGGGATAAACAGCATCGGCTCCATCGACACCACATGTCCGGGCTCCAAAACCGTATCAATATCCTCACGCAGCTCCAACCCAGCCTCACGACCATAATAGTGCGACAGAATGCCAAACGAATGACCATACCCAAACGAGCGATAACCAAGCAGCCCCTCAGCCTCGAAAAACCGGTTAATCTCGTGGGTGATACCCGAACAGGTCGCACCAGGTTTGATCAGGCTCAATCCTAACTCATGCGCCGCCACATTGGCCTGCCACAAGCGCAGGCTTTCCTTGTCGGGATCGCCCAAAAACAGCGTCCGCTCCAGCGCCGTGTAGTAGCCATTGATCATCGGAAAGCAATTGAGGCTGAGGATATCGCCCATTTCAAGGCGACGCGTAGTTACCGGATTATGGGCGCCATCGGTATTTATGCCGCTTTGAAACCATACCCATGTGTCGCGCAATTCACTTGCTGGGTGCGCGTGAGCAATTTCGGCCTCCATCGCGTCACGTCCGGCCATCGCCACGTCAATCTCGCGCACGCCGACGTTGATAGCATCGCGAACCGCAGCACCCCCCAAATCGGCGATCCGCGCACCTTCGCGAATCAGCGCGATTTCTTCCAATGACTTGATCATGCGTTGCTGCATGCAGGCCGTACTTAAGCCCACAATCGTATTTGGTTCGAGAAAATCGCGCAGCTTTTCAAAACTGTCGGTCGTCAGGTGATCGGTTTCAACCCCCAGATTGCGCCCGGTCCCCGCAACCTCGCGAACTGCACGCCAGTAATTTTCCCGCTCCCAGTCAGTATATATTACATTGTCACCAAATGATCGCCGCCATGGCTGGCCAGCGTCGATATTGGCCGAAATAGTCGTGCAGGCATCCTTTGTAACAACGCAAGCGTATGGTCGTCCAAAGCTGCAATAAAGAAACCCTGAATAATAAGCGATATTGTGCATGGAAGTGAACAAAGCCACTTCAACGTCCAAATCTGCCATTGTCGCACGCAAGTCGGCCAGACGCCGCTCGTATTCCGCGTCTGAAAACGGCAAAGCCGCCTTATCGCCATTTTCGCAATTAAAAAACTGAGCACGCGCCATTTTTTGTTCCCTTCCGTCAGGCCGGGAGACATACCGGCCAATCAAGGCCCCGGCGTTCAGGGCCGTTGATTCCGGACCGCGGCATACCGCGAGC
Source organism: Paracoccaceae bacterium (assembly GCA_024227755.1). Lineage (GTDB taxonomy): Bacteria > Pseudomonadota > Alphaproteobacteria > Rhodobacterales > Rhodobacteraceae > JAAEUB01. The sequence goes on from JAAEUB010000196.1 coordinate 3,584, forward strand.
AGCGACGCCATCGCTGCGGACAGACGAAAGGTGCAACAAGCTCCCCTTTCCTGTCAATTGCCATATTCTTTTCTGGCGAAAATACTTCCACCTCAAATCCTAAAGCTCATCGGTTTACGTGGGCACGCCTAGTTCTTGACGAATATCTCACGCGGCCGGTCACAAAACGTCTCGGCCGGGCCTTCTTCGCGGATAAGGATCGGCTCGGTCAGTTCAATTCCCCAATCGTCCATCCAAAGGCCGGGCATAAAGTGAAAGGTCATACCTGGCTGCAAAACAGTCTTATCTTCAGGGCGTAGACTTGCCGTGCGTTCACCCCAGTCGGGAGGATAGCTCAGACCAATCGGATAACCGCAGCGCGCACCGCGCTCGATCCCCGCGGCAGTAAGCACGTCACCCAGCGCGTTAGCCACGTCACAGGCCCGGTTGCCTGCCCGCGCCACCTCCAGCCCAGCCTCAAGTCCTTCAGCCAAAGCCGCCTCGGCCCTTCGCATTTTATCCGGAAGATCGCCCAAAAAAACCGTGCGGCAAAACGGTGTGTGATAGCGGCGATAGCAGCCAGCGATTTCAAAGAAAGTCGCCTGACCACGTTCCAGCGGCGTCCCGTCCCAAGTCAGATGCGCCGCCGAGGCATCGGCACCCGAGGGTACCATCGGTACAATTGCGGGATAGTCACCCCAGTGACCATCCGCCCCGTTTATTGCATCGGCATAGATGCCAGCCACCAGCTCATTTTTTGGCAATCCCGGCTCGGCACGTTCAAATATTCCATCGACAATCTTCTCGGCGATTTTTGCGGCGCGGCGCATAAAGACCAGTTCTTCGTCAGATTTCACAATCCGCTGCCAATTGACCAGAGCAGTGGCGTCCACCAGCTTGGCCTCGGGCAATTCTGTGACCAGCGTTACATAGGCCTTGGCCGAGAAATAGTAGTTCTCCATCTCAACCCCGATCCTGGCTCCGGCAAAGCCGAGATCCTGGATCACCCCCGCAAGGTCCTGCATCGGATGAAATTCCTCCGACTGCACATATTTGTCAGCATAAGGTCGAATGTTTTCATTTTTCAGCCAAACCCGGCGCCGCGCCCCGTTGGCATCCATCAAGCGGCCCCACCATATCGGATCACGATCGAAGGTGACCAGCACCCCCTGGTGGACATAAAACGACCAGCCGTCATAGCCAGTTAGCCACGCCATGTTTGACGGGTCTTCAATAAACAACATGTCCAGCCCGGACTTAACCATCGCCGCGCGAACCAGCCCTAATCGACGTTCATATTCGCCCTTTGAAAAGGCCGCTTGTTCATACCCCATATCATCCCCCTAAAAGGCAAAGCTCGTCATCCGACTTGAAATCAATCACCCGAGAACAGCAAGCGATTTCATGAACCCACCGTAACATTCTTTAAAATTGGGACCAATGAAGCGTCTGATTCTTTTGGGAGCTTTCAATCGATTCAAATAATAGCCCGCTCGGCCTTAAACCCGCCTGTCGCCAGTCGTGCATATTCAAATGGTGACAGATCGAGTGTTTTATATTTGCCGCCGACGATCCACTCTGCCAAACCGCGCCCCATTGCAGGGGCCTGTTGCAGGCCATGTCCTGAAAAACCATTGATAAACAAAAAGTTGGCCACGTCAGGATGCGGGCCAATTACTGCATTTTGATCGATGGTATTGTATGCGTACTGCCCGGCCCACGAATTCACCACACGCAGGCGATCAAATTGTGGAATGCGGTTGGCGACGATGGGCCAGACGTGATTCTCCCAAATGGTGAAATCTTCCGCCAAATCGTCAGGTTCGACGGCCGGGTCTGGGTCAGGCGCGGCGCCGATCATGTAATACGCCCCGTCCGAACGTATGTGCACCCCTGACGGGTCAACGCTTAAGGGCAAATCCTGCCCCAGAAGATCGGCTGCCTCAACAACCCAAGTAAAGCGTTTGCGCGGTTCAACCGGCAGGCCCAGCCCGGCCATTGCGGCCACCTCGGCAGCGCGCGGCCCGGCAGCGCTGACAAGCATACCACATCCGATTTTTTCCCCATTGGCAAGAGTAACCCCGGCAATGCGGCCCGCAGCAGATATCACCCCCTGAACTTCGCCGTGCAGGTATTCCACCCCACGTTCGCGCGCTAACCGTCGCCACCATTCAAAAATCGCTCCGCCGTCAAAATACCCCTCATCCACGGGGTTAAATGACCCGGCGACGATACCCTCAAGGTTAAAAAACGGAAATGCCTGTGCAATATCCTCGGGCGAAAGCATCCGCGTCCCCGCCCCCAGCCGCGCCTGCATTTTCTGATCTGCTCGTAATTGATCCGCGCGCGCCTGATCCCCGGCGA
>JAAEUB010000197.1 GCA_024227755.1 Paracoccaceae bacterium
CGCCTTGATCTGGCAAATTGTGTGCTACGGTGAAGCTTTCAGGCCTCAGTCCCTGATGCCCGAAAATCGCGACTGCCAGCTTTCGCGGTCCTCGTCGCTGATCTTGGCGAAAAGTACATCCGGCACGGTGAATGTCTGGCCGGGCGCAAGGGTTTCAAGTGCGGGTCGTACGTGTGCGGGCCACTCTTCTTTTTCGCTGCCCATTGCTGCCAGCAAAGTCGCCGAGGCATCGGGGATGAACGGGGCTGACAGAATTGCATAAAGGTGGATCAGGTTAAGCGACAGGCGGATGATGGCAGCGGCTTTGGCCGGATCTTCCTTGAAAACCGCCCAGGGGGCTGCCGATTGCAGGTATTCGTTACCCGCAACCCAGATTGCCCGCAATTCACCGGCCGCTTTGCGAATGTCGATTGCATCCATATGCGCCTCATATGCGCGAATGCGTGTAGTCAGGTCTGCAATCAAGCGCTCTTCGTCCGTGCCATAAGTGCCGCCCTCGGGAACCACCTCGCCAAACTTTGCCCGGCAGAATTTTGTCACCCGACTGGCGAAGTTGCCCAGAACATCGGCCAGATCCTTGTTCACCGATTGCTGGAAGTTTTCCCATGTAAATTCCGAATCCGAGTTTTCGGGCGCATGAGAAAGCAACCACCAGCGCCAGTAATCGGATGGCAGAATATCAAGTGCTTGATCCATGAACACGCCGCGCCCCTGGCTGGTTGAGAACTGGCCACCGTCGTAATTGAGGTAGTTGAAGCTTTTGATATAATCGACCAGCTTCCAGTCTTCACCGGAACCCATGATGGTCGCCGGGAAGCTCAGGGTGTGGAAGGGCACATTGTCCTTGCCCATAAATTGCACATACCGAACATTTTCGGCACCCTTTTCAGTTCGCCACCAGCGTTCCCAGTCATTTTCCGATAATCCGTTCGAATCCGCCCATTCTGCGGTCGCCGCAATGTATTCAATTGGCGCGTCGAACCAGACGTAAAAAACCTTACTCTCGAAGCCCGGCCAATCCTGATCGCCGCGCCTGACCGGCACACCCCAGTCAAGGTCGCGGGTGATGCCGCGGTCACGCAACCCGTCACCGTCATTAAGCCACTTTTTGGCGATTGAGGTTGTCAGAACCGGCCAGTCATTTTTGCTGTCAATCCAGGCGTTCAGCTTGTCGCGCAAAGCAGATTGACGCAGATAAAGGTGGCGGGTTTCGCGCACCTCAAGGTCGGTTGAACCCGAAACCGCCGAACGCGGGTTGATCAGATCGGTCGGATCAAGTTGCTTTGTGCATTCCTCGCACTGGTCTCCGCGCGCATTTTCATAGCCGCAATTGGGGCATGTGCCTTCGATGTACCTATCCGGTAGAAATCGCCCATCGGCCTTGGAATATACTTGTTTTTCAACCACTTCCTCGATCAGGCCATTGTCAGCAAGCTTTCCTGCAAGATGCTGGGTCAGGGCGTGGTTGCGCTTGGAAGACGAGCGGCCAAAATGATCAAAAGACAGCCGGAACCGGTCGGACAGGTCCTTTTGAACCTGCCACATATCGGCGCAGTATTCGGCCACAGGCTTGCCGGCTTTTGTGGCAGCCAGTTCGGCAGGGGTGCCGTGTTCATCGGTGGCGCAGATGAACATAACCTCGGCCCCGCGCGCACGCTGATAGCGTGCAAAAAGGTCTGCGGGCAGTTGCGAGCCGACAAGATTGCCGAGATGCTTGATGCCGTTGATATAGGGGATGGCGGAGGTGATAAGATACCGGTTCATGATTTACCCTGATTTCGCTTTCGGCCCGCTTGTACTGGATGCCAGGGCGCAACACCAGATGAGGTTGGGCCGACACCGCCAAAAAGCCACAAAACATGGGGGAGTGGGCAAAACCCGGTTTGAACCGGGACCAAAATGGTTAATAGTTAGGGAAATGAAGGCACGCGCCAAACCCGCGTTTCTTGCGCCATTATTGCTGGCGGGGCCGGGGCAGATTGCAGTCTGTTGATCCGGGCCGGGAATTTGCCTGGGTTATGAGATCATCAATGCCCTCAGCGATCTTTTTCACCCCCTCAGCAATACGCTCGGCCGGGATCGAGCTGTAGGCGAGGCGAAAGTAGTTTTGTGGCGGGGTCGCAGGTGAAAAAAACGGTGCGCCGGGTTCAATCAGCACCCCGGCGGTTTTCAGGTTTTCAGCCAGAATTGTCGTGTCCACCGAAGCGGGCGCACGCATCCAAAACGATGAGCCGCCAAACACCCCGCGCCCGGCAATCTCAAGCCCGTGGGAGCTGATTGCCTGATCCATGATTTCGCGTCGCGTCTGAAATGTCGCCCCCATACGTCGCACCATGGCATCGTAGTGACCAAGCGACAGGAAATATCCGGTGGCGCGCTGGATCAGGCCAGGTGGGTGGCGTAGCATGGTTAATCGAAGGGCGCGTGCTTCTTGGATGAACGCGCGCGCGCCAACCAAATAGCCCAGACGTAGCCCCGGAAACAGGGATTTGGAGAAGCTGCCGACGTAAATCACCCGCCCCTCGTGATCGAGGCTTTTGAGGGCCGGGGAGGGCGGTTTGAGAAATGACATTTCAAATTCGTAATCATCTTCGACAATCAAGGCATCGAGTTCCCGCGCCCGCGCCAAAAGTGCTTTGCGACGGGCAAGCGGCATGGTTGATGTGGTCGGGCATTGATGGCTGGGGGTGGTGAAAATGACGTCTGTGTTCTCGGGCAGAAGCTCGGGCGGCAAGCCATCCGCGTCAACCGGCACCGGGGCAAGGTGGCAACGGCTTTGGGTCAGGATATCGCGAAGGGCATAATAACAGGGGTCCTCAAAGGCGGCGGTGCGACGCTGGGTCAGCAGTACCTGCGCTGCCAGCCACAGGGCATTTTGCGCGCCCAAGGTGACCAGAATTTCTGACTGTGCCGCACGAATGCCCCGGCGTGGCAGAATATGACGGGCAATAAACCCGGTTAATTCAGGATCGTCGTGGTCATACCAGTCACGAATGACCGGTGCCTGATCCCTTTGGCCCAATGCTTTCAGGGCACAAAGACGCCAGGAATTGTGGTCAAACAGGCTTTCGTCCGGCTGGCCATAGGTGAAAGGGAAGGGATAGTTTTTCCAATCCTGCGGTTTTTCCGGTGTTACCCCGCCGCTGAAGCTCTGACCAATAGCACGCGCCCAATCAATGCGGTCTTCCCCCGATTTTGGCGTTCGACCGGGCGGCGGGAAAGCAGGTGGTTCAGGCGCGTTTTGTGAGACATAGAAGCCTGAGCGTCCCTTGGATTCAAGGTAATCATTGGCCTGCAATTCAGTATAGGCTAGGGTCACTGTGATGCGGCTGACGCCCAGATGCTCGGCCAGTTTGCGGGTCGAAGGCAGCTTGTCACCGCGCCGCACCCGGCCTGACAAAATAGCCTCGGCCATCATCTGCTGCACCTGTGCCTGCAGGGTGCCCTGGGCGTCCGGGTCGAGAAAGAAGGTTTCAACAGGAATAGCCATATTGCAGGATACGCTGGACCTATGGTGGGTGTAAACTGGCCTTATGCGTGTCCTAGCGGTTGGCTGAAATCCAGCGTGACATCAGCCCGGCATCGCGAAAGCATTCATCCGGTACGGCGCGGCGCTTGGCACGGGCAATTCGTTCAGCAAAAGCCACCTGTTTTGACGTTGCTCCGGTTCCGGTTGAGCGTTGCACCGTCGCGCGCGCCTTATGCCGGTCGATCCATTCCGACAAAGCGCGCCGATCGCTGGCCGCATCTGCCGGGATGCGGGCATTTAAGCGGTTAGCGATCTGGCGGGCGTAGTCCACCTGTTTTGGGGTAGGGGGCAGGGTATATTGGGCAGCAAGGGGCATGAGCGTTCTCCTTAGTAGAGAGAACAAATATAGAACATTAACGGGAAATGTCCAGTGTCGGGGTGATTATTTGGCGGGAAAGGGTTGCAAAAGTGTCAGGTACCCGCATCACCGGAATACCGGAATACTGGTCCATCTGCATGCGACGAATTGGAAACAGGAATAGAAGAGGCGGTTTTGCACCCGCCGGGTTTCAATAGAGGCGGCAGAAAGGGGTCAGTTTCGCGGGCACTCCAGCATCCAGGTCAGGTTCGCCTTGACCATTGGCCATTCAGCTGCGGTGATTGAATATACCGCTGTGTCGCGCAGGGTGTCATTATTCATGATCATGTGATTGCGCAGGATGCCGTCAAGTTTGGCCCCCAGCCGTTCAATGGCACGCCGCGACTGGTGATTTACAAAATGGGTACGAAATTCGACTGCAATACAATCAAGCGCCTCAAATGCATGGGTCAGCATCAGACGCTTGGCCTCGGTGTTGACCGGCCCGCGCTGGGATTCGCGTGCCAGCCAGGTCGAACCGATTTCGAGGCGCCGGTTGCCTGCGTCGATATTCATATAAGTGGTCATGCCAACCGCGCGACCGTCGGCCGTCAGGGTCGAAAATGGCAACATCGAACCGGATTTTTGCAGCGCCAAACGCCGATCAATCTCGGCCTGCATCCCAGCGGCATCGGGTATTATCGTGTACCATAAACGGTGCATGTCCCCGTCACCGCTGGCTTTTTTCAGGTCCTCAAGGTGGTCAGGTGACAATGGGGCCAGCGTCACATGCTGGCCCGTCAGTGTCACCGGGGCGGGCCAGGTCACGGTGCGAATACTTTGCTCAGGGCTGTGTCCACCGCGCCGGTGATTTCGTCGATATCGGCCTCGGTGGCGATCAATGCCGGGGCGAAACACAATACGTTATTGCGTTCAGGAACCGAGCGGTTTGAGGCCCCGATAATCACGCCTTCAGCCCCGCAGGCACCTACAACCGCGCCAATTTCTGCCTCGCTTACCGGTTCTTTGGTTTCGCGGTCGCGCACCAGTTCGATGCCAATAAACAGACCCTTGCCGCGCACGTCGCCAATCACACCGTGCTTGTTCATCATTGCCTCAAAATTGGTCACCATCCGTGCGCCCATCGCGGTGCAGTTTTCCAACAGCCCCTCTTCTTCGATGATGCGCATGTTTTCGATTGCTGCCACCGGCCCGGCGGTGCAGCCGCCAAATGTCGAAATGTCACGAAAGTAATTCAGGGGATCGGTTGCGTCGTCCTTGAACATCTCGAACACTTCTTCGGTGGTCACACAGATGGCAATCGCCGCATAGCCCGAGGCGACGCCTTTGGCCATGGTGACGAAATCGGGCTTGATGCCATAATGCTGATAACCGAACCACTCGTCGCCTGTGCGCCCGACGCCGCAGACCACTTCGTCTATGTGCAAAAGCACATCGTATTTCTTGCAGATCTCCTGAACCCGTGGCCAGTATCCTTCGGGTGGGGTGATGACGCCGCCGCCTGCGGTAACAGGCTCGAGGCACAGCGCGCCAACCGTATCGGGGCCTTCGTGCAAAATCACCTCTTCGATCAGGTTCGCGGCGGCCACGCCAAATTCGCGGCCTGACAGATGCCCCAGCCCCAGTTCGTCTTTGCGGTATTCCATGCAATGAGGCACCATGACGAAGCCCGGTGCGAAGGGGCCATATTGCAGGTTGCGCTCAATCTGGCCGCCCGCTGACATTGTCGCCAGGGTGCCTCCGTGATAATCGCGGTCGCGGTAAAGGATTTTGTGCTTCTTGCCGCCGTATTTCTTGTGGGCGATCTGGCGCACCATCTTGAAGGCTTTCTCGTTCGCTTCAGAGCCGGAATTGGTATAATAAACCCGGCTCATCCCCGGCATCTTGTCGATCAGCATCTCGGCAAATACAGCCCCCGGAACGGATCCGGCGACGGCGGCGAAATAATTGAGCTTCATCAGCTGGGCTGCCACCGCATCGACGATTTGCTCGCGCCCATAGCCAACGTTTACCGTCCAGACAGCGCCTGACACGGCATCAAGATATTCCTTGCCGTTTTGATCCCAGACGCGCATGCCCTTGCCTTCGACAATGATCCGCGGATCGGCGGTTTCCAGCGCCTTGTGCTGGTAAAGGTGATGCCAGACATGGGCCTTGTCGGCCTCGACGATCTCGGTGATGTCATTAGCGGTGTATTTTCCGTCCATTTTGGCCTCCTTAAAGCTAAATTATGTTGTGTTTCCTTGTTCAGGGAAAATGGAAAAGGTCCACTCTCCCTCAATGTTGTGGGTGTTTTGCATCAAATCTGTTCCTTAGAGTAAATGCAAAACACTTTGGTTAGCCGACGCGTTCGCCGGGCAGAAGATTCTGGGCATATTTAAGGCCGAAAATGGTGCCAGAAATAGGTCCAGAACGAATGTGACTTTATAGCCAGATCAAGCGCAATCATGTTGTGGTCATGTTGTGGATGCCTTGGTCTTACAACGCCGCGAATCCCTCGCCCAGTGCGCTCAGAATGGTCTGCACGTCCTCAGGGCGTATGACCAGGGGTGGCGACAGGATGACATTTGGCCCTGAGATGCGCACCATAGCACCAGCGCGGTAGGATGCTTCCTGCAATCTGGACGGGGTGGCTTTGTTTATCGGTGTTTTATTGCCCCGGTCCGAGACAAGCTCGAGCGCGCACATCAAACCGTGGCCACCACGCACATCTCCGATGACATCGTGTTTCTCGGCCAATTCCTTTAACCCGGCAAATAATTCTGCCCCACGGACAGCGGCATTTTCGTTTACTTTCAGTCGTTTGGTCTCATGCAGGCAGGCCAGGGCTGCCGCGGCACCAACCGGGTGACCTGAATAGGTATAGCCGTGGCCGATCGCGGCGCGGCCACTTTCGTCACTTTCAAACACCTCGGCCACCGCATCAGAAATCATCACCGCGCCAAACGGGAAGTAACCGTTGGTGATGGCCTTGGCGGTGCACGTCAGGTCAGGCTTGACCCCCCAATGGCGACTGCCCGACCACGATCCGGTGCGGCCAAAGGCTGTGATGACCTCGTCCGCGATTAAAAGGATACCGTGGCGGTCGCATATTTCACGCACACCGGGCATGAAGCTTGCATGTGGTACAATCACGCCACCTGCGCCCAAAATCGGCTCCATGATGAAAGCGGCAATGGTGCCGGCCCCCTGAAATGCAATCTCGTCTTCAAGGGCAGCAAGACAAAACCCGGCAAGACGTTCAGGGTCGCTTTCACCAAAAGGATTTCGGTACGGATATGGCGCGGGGATATGGCTGCAACCGGGCAGAAGCGGTTCGTACTGGGTACGGAAATTGGCGTTGCCGTTAACCGATGCGCCGCCCATATGGGTGCCGTGATAGCCTTTCTTGAGGCTAAGAAACTTGACCCGACCAGCTTCGCCCCTGACTTTGTGGTACTGGCGCGCAAGCCTGAGGGCGGTTTCGACCGAATCCGAGCCGCCTGAGGTGAAAAACGAACGCGAAAGCCCATCGGGGGCGAAGAAATCACGCAATTCCTCGGCCAGTTCGATCACCGCATCATTGCTGGTGCCGCGAAAGGTCGAATAATAGGGCAGGTGGTCAAGCTGGTTGGCGATGGCGTCTTTTACCGGTTGGCAGGAAAAGCCAAGGTTGACGTTCCATAGCCCACCGACTGCATCGACAACTTGATGCCCGTCAATATCGGTGATGCGCACGCCTGAGGCTTCGGTGATGATGGTGGGAGGATTGGCGTGGCTGTCGGCCGGATGGGCCATCGGGTGCCACAGGGATCGCGCGTTCATTTCCTTGAGAAAATTGATCTCTTTCATGTCAGGCCCTCTTGCTGGATTGGTGCGGGATCGGTTCTGGTTCAGGTTTTGGGAAAGCGGAGGGGGGAAATCCACCCCACCCGCGGGTTAGTTGCAAAGCGCTGGCCAAAACCCGCCCCTTGATATGTGTTGCCAGCGTATCCGTCATCCGGCTGACTGGGGTGGCCACCGCTACCGCACCGATACAGGCTGAATTTGCGCCAAAAACTGGTGCTGCATAGGAATGGACATCTTCTTCAAATCCGCCAATCGAAACGGCAATACCAGTGGTGCGGATTTGAGGCAGGGATGCCCGGATGACCTCGGGGTCGGTTTTAGTCTGACTGGTCCGGGCGGTCAGTCTTTTTGACAGAACCTCGTCGATAAAACCCGGCGGCGAATAGGCTAGCACGGCAAGCCCGGAAGATGTTGCGTGCAGGCTTAAAACCTCGGCGTCTTCCATGCGCACAAGCGTCCCATGGCCATCGGCATAGGCATAGGCAAGGGTCGATAAAACCTCGCCCTGCAACAGCGACATATGCGTGGTTTCGCCGGTCTCATCCGCCAATGTCTCAAGCAGCGCATATGCGGTTTCGCGCATCGGAACATTTTGTTCACGCAAGGCTGCGAGGCGTAAAAAAGCCGGACCAAGGCGGTATTCGCGCCCCGGTGTCACTTGTTCGACCAAGCCAAAATCAGCCAGTTCGCCAAGCAACCGGTGGGTGCTTGCTTTGTTTATTCCCGCCAGGCGCGACATCTGACTCAAGCCGATAAGGGGTTGGGCGCGCGAGAAAAAATCTAGCAATGACAAGGCTTTGGATGTGGTTCCCATTACTCTCCTGCTGGTCATGTTTGCGGCACAGGGGTCAGAGAATCCCCTAATGAAGAAATGCCGGGTTTCATTTTTCTTGACCGGACGCGCCGCCTCTGTCAATCTAAATCAGAACCAATGGTTCAAATAATGAACCGATAAGAATGCGTTCAAACAGGGAGAGAGAGATGAAAAAGACCAGCCTATTTGGCGGCGCGCTGGCGCTGACCTTAGCCGCCTTGGCAATGCCTGCCTTGGCGGAATACCCGGAAAAACCGGTAAGCTTTATCGTGCCGTGGCCGCCGGGTGATCTGGAGGACGTGCTGACGAGGATGATTGCCGAGGACTTTGCCGCCGAATACGGTGTGCCTGCAGCGGTGGTCAACAAACCCGGTGGCGGCGGCGGGCCGTTTCCCGGCGCGATCGAGGTGGCGATGGCCCCCGCGGATGGCTACACGATCGGCTCTTTTGTACCGGCGGTTTCAGTAATTGGGCATGAGATCGGTATTGACGAGCTGAGCCCGGAGAAGTTTGATCCGGTCGGTATTTTCCTGACCTATCCTTTTGTCATCGCCGCAGCCGCTGACGCGCCCTATAGCTCAATGGCGGAACTTGCAGCATATGCGCAAGGGAACGACGTCGCTTTGGGCCATTTCGGCGACGTGCTGCCACCAACTCAGGTGACCAAGGCGTTTGCCGCCAATGCGGGCTTTGCTTACGGCTCGGACGCGGCATTTGACGCGCTTGACTGCAACACTCTGGCGTCAGGTGACGCGGACGTAATCAACACCACTTTGCAGTTGATCTTGCCATGTCTGGACGATGTCAAAGTGCTGGCGTCGATCACTGGTGAGCGTATTGGGCTGATACCCGACACACCGACAGTGGGTGAACTGGATGCAAGCCTGGGCGTTGCCCTGTGGAACGGGCTGTTCGTCCACAAAGACACCCCGCAGGATGTGCGCGACAAGATCGCGGCCGTTGCCATGAAGACCATGGCAAGTGATCGTGCAAAGGCACTGGCGGCAGATACCGGCGCGTTGGTTTACTGGCTGGATGCGGCCGGATCGGCGGCGCTGATTGAAGGCGACAAGGCGACCATGGCCCATATCGGGTCTATCCTCGAATAGTCGAATGAAAAAAACGGGGGCGGGCTGAACTGCCCGTCCTCTTTGTCTGACCCCGGGGGCGTTGATGGACCGCTTCAAAACATTGCAGGATATGTTCAAACGTTATCGCCGCCCCGGTGATATCGTTTTTTCCGTTGTTTTCCTGCTGTTTTCTGTGTTCATGCTCAGCCAGATCGGCGAACAGACAGTGTGGAAAAAGGGCACCAAGCTGTTCGCTCAACCGTCATTCTGGCCTGCGGTTTCACTTGGCTTCATGAGCCTGTTCGCGGTTTTTCACCTGATTGGTTCGGCGGTCAGCCCGCGTATCGAAGGGCGCTGGGTCGAGGTCGGGCTTTGGCTCAGGTCGCTGGAATTTGTCGCGTGGTTTTTGGTTTATGTCGCCGCCGTTCCGGTCATTGGCTACCTGTTGGCGACCTTGTTGTTTGCCATGCTTCTTGCTTTCAGGCTGGGATATCGCAACCTGAAATGGAGCATTGTCGCAGTGTTGACCGGTTTTGCCATCGTGCTGCTGTTTAAAACCTTCCTACAGGTGAAGGTCCCCGGCGGGCAAATATACGAATATCTTCCGGATGCATGGCGCAGCTTAATGCTGGTATATTTTTAGGGGCATGCAATGGAAAACCTGATTTCCGGCATTCATATCCTCGCCCAATGGCAGGTCGCATTGGCGCTTTTGGTCGGATCGGTGGGTGGCGTGATCATCGGGGCCATTCCCGGAGTCGGTGCGGCGGTGGCAATCGCCATCTTGCTGCCCGCCACCTTTTCGATGGAGCCGATTGTTGGCCTGACCATGCTTTTGGGCATCTATGGCTCAAGCATGTATGGCGGCGCCATTCCGGCCATTTTGATCAACACACCGGGCACGGCAGTCAACGCCCTGACCACCTATGACGGTTATCCGATGACCAAGCGCGGACAGGCGGCACGGGCCTTGTCCCTGGCTTACTCAGCGTCTTTTTTCGGAGGCGTGTTTGCCATCCTCTGCCTGATCGTGTTGTCACCGGTACTGGCAATGATCGCGCCGCATTTCGGGTCGCGTGAGATTTTTTTGGCGGCGCTTTTGGGTATAATATTGGTGGTGTTGGCTCATAGGGGGCAGATATTCGCCGCCGGAATGCTGGCCGCATTCGGGATATTCATTAACACTATCGGCTTGGAGCCGGTAAAATACACCAAGCGCTATACGTTCGATCAGGGCTGGCTGTCGTCGGGCGTTAACCTGATCGTGGTTGTGCTGGGTATTTTCGCCATTTCTCAAGCCTTTGCCCTGCTGGTAAACAAGGACGAAAGCCCCGAAGCCAAGCCGGTTTCAGGTTCCATGCTGGGCGGGCTGAAAGAGCTGATGGGGCACAAGCGGGTGGCCGCAGCCTCGTCCGGGTTTGGCGTTATCATGGGGATGATCCCCGGCGTCGGTGAGTTCACGGCGCAGTTCATGTCCTATACTTACGCCAAGAAAAGCTCAAAAAACCCTGAGCTTTTTGGCGATGGCTCGCCCGAGGGGCTGATCGCCTCAGAAGCAGCCAATAACGCTGTGCCCGGTGCCGCGATGATCCCGCTTTTGGCGTTGGGCATACCCGGCGAGGCGCTGACCGCGATGATGCTGTCAGTGTTTTATGTCCACAACGTCATTCCCGGCCCGCAGCTGTTTCAACACCACATGGATTTTGTCATGGCGTTATACATCGCCATGCTGCTTTTGAACGTTATTGTGCTGATTTTCCTGATATTCTCGACCAACCTTTTGACCCGGATCATCCAGATCCCAACGCGGTTTTTAGGCATGGTCATCCTGACGCTGAGCTTCGTCGGGGTCTATTCCCTGCGCAATTCGGCAACAGACTGCGCCATGGCGGCCGGATTTGGCGTCTTTGGCCTGATCCTCAAGCGCCTGAACCTGCCGGTGGTGCCGGTTATCCTTGGTATGGTGCTGGGCGGGATCATGGAGGTGAAGCTCCGCAGCGCAATGGCGCGGGTGAAAACGCCGCTGGATTTCATCGACCGGCCGATTGCAGCCATCCTTTTTGCGCTGATCGTGCTGATACTGGCCTTGCATGTGCGTACGGTTATCCGAGAGCACAAGGAACGCCTGTCGGAGGCTGAGATTGACCACGACCTGCATGACAGCCAGCAACGCTAGGGGACTTTGATGAGCGACAAGACGATTTTGGTGGTTGGCACCTATGACACCAAGGATGACGAGCTTGGCTATCTGGCCGGGGTGATCCGGGGGCAAGGTGGGGGTGTGGTGACGATGGATGTCTCGGTGCTGGGCGATCCGTCCAGCCCATGTGACTACAGCAAACATGACGTGGCCGAGGCCGGGGGATCAACAATTGCAGCGGCGATTGCCACCGGGGACGAAAACGCTGCGATGCAGATTATGGCGGCGGGGTCGGCAGTTTTGGCGCTGCGTCTTTACCACGAGGGTGTTTTTGACGGGGTAATCATACTGGGTGGAACGATGGGCACCGATCTGGCGCTGGATCTTTGTCAGGCCTTACCGCTGGGGGTGCCCAAATACGTGGTTTCGACCGTGGCGTTTTCACCGCTGATCCCGCCCGAAAGGCTGGCGGCGGATATCCAGATGATCCTTTGGGCGGGGGGGCTTTATGGCCTCAATTCGGTTTGCAAGGCGTCGCTTAGCCAGGCGGCGGGCGCCGTGCTGGGTGCGGCGAAGGCGGTTGAGAAACCGGGCTTTGACAAGCCTCTGATCGGCATGACTTCGTTCGGCAAGACGGTGCTGCGCTATATGGTGGCGCTGAAACCCGCACTTGAGGCGCGCGGGTTCGAGGTCGCGGTGTTTCACGCCACCGGCATGGGCGGGCGAGCCTTTGAAAGCCTGGCGGGTGAGGGCGCTTTTGCCGCGGTGATGGACTTCGCGACGCAGGAGCTGACCA
>JAAEUB010000198.1 GCA_024227755.1 Paracoccaceae bacterium
CCTGGGATACGCGGTTGAACGCGGCAGGTTCATCGGGTGGGGCTGCCGTGTCGCTGGCTACGGGCGAGGTGTGGCTCAGCCACGGAGCGGATCACGGTGGCAGTTTGCGCACACCGGCGGCCTATAACGGTATTGTCGGCCGGCGGCCCTCGCCGGGTATTGCTGCCGGCGACAGCGAGGCCGGGTTTATCATTGAAGGTCAGCAGGGTCCGATGGCGCGATCGGTGCGTGACTGCGCACTGTTTTTGGATGCAATGGCCGGGTTCCAACCGGCTGCTCCGACCTCTTATCCGGCACCGGACACGCCCTATCAGCGGGCGGTCATTGAAGCAGACAGCAAGGTGCGGATCGGATTTGCGCCTGATTTGAACGGATTCTCACTGGTTGAACCCGAGATTGATGCACATTTGCGTGGTGCATTGGCGCTGGTCGAAAAGAACGGTGGCACGGTGATTGAGGCTTGCCCTGATCTGCCAGAGCTTGAACGAACCTACCACACGCTTCGCGGCCAGCTCTGGGCGACCGTGTTCAAACGTGCACCCGAAAGCCTGACCCGACACTTCAAGGCGACGCTGGCGGAAAACACTGTATTCGGCCGGGCACTGACGATGGATGACATTGCCGAGGCCAATCTTAACCGCACGACGCTTTTCAAAAATATGCTTGGTTTTCATGAGACTTTTGACGTGCTGGCTTGCCCGACGGTTGGCAACATGCCCCGCCCCGTTGAAGTTGAATGGGTGCATGAAATCAACGGCGAAATTCTGGATGGCTATATGGACTGGTTGCGCTTCGCCTTCCTTTCGACCACGACGGGTCTGCCATCGATTTCTGTCCCTGTTGGCCTTTCTGGCAGCGGCATACCCATTGGCCTGCAACTGATTGGTCCGCCGCGTGGAGAAGCGAAGCTTCTCAGCGTTGCACGCGCTGTTGAAATGGCCACAGGTGGTCCTTTGGGGCCGATTGACCCCAATGTTACCCATCTTTAAGGTGAAGGCTTAAAATGGCAGAGCGAAGTTTTTTAAGCGACATTCTTCAGCGCGTTGCGCGCGCAGGACGGGCGCGGCTGGCACTTGGTAATGCTGTCGAGACGGATCTGATCAAGCTGTGCGAGGATTTGATTGGAGATCTTAGCGAGGCATCAGGGTTAACCACTGCACTGCAGGTTCTTGACCGTTTCGAGGCTTATTCCCCGGAAGAAAAGCTTGCCTTTTTTCAGGATATCGCAGACCGATTCGGCGTTGATGATCTGGTACTTGAGCAGGCAATTTCGAACTGGGCGCCCGGCGATGACGCAGCGGCACGAAAACTGCACTTTGCAGCAGAACCGAAAAGTCAGGAACTGATCCGTCGCCTAAACCGGGTACCGGGTGCAACCGCCAGGCTTGTAAAAATGCGGGCAGCCCTTCTGTTGCATCAAAAAAATACACCCGGGCTCAAAGGGCTGGACGAGGATTTTCAACACTTGTTTTCCTCTTGGTTCAACCGGGGTTTTCTGGAAATCCGCCGGATCGACTGGTCAACCTCGGCTGAAATTCTTGAAAAAATCATCACTTATGAGGCCGTGCATGAAATCTCCGGCTGGGATGATCTACGCCAGCGCGTGGCTGCTGATGATCGCAGGCTCTTTGCTTTCTTCCATCCGGCAATGCCCAAGGATCCGCTGATATTCGTCGAGGTAGCCTTGATGGATGAAACTCCCGGCGCCATCACCCCGATTATCAATGCCCGGGATACGGAGCTGGATCCGAATGAAGCTACGACGGCCGTGTTTTACTCAATCTCGAACTGCCAAAAGGGCTTGCGGGGTATCTCTTTTGGTAATTTTCTGATCAAACAGGTGGTGGCCGAACTTCAAAATGAACTCCCGGGTTTGGTAACATTTGTAACCCTCTCACCTGTTCCAGGATTAGGGATGTGGTTGCAGAGGGCTGCAAA
>JAAEUB010000199.1 GCA_024227755.1 Paracoccaceae bacterium
CCACCGCCGAGAAATGCCGGTTACCGTCTTTCGCCTTCGGCATCTGCGCCGCCTTGGTCAGCGCGTCAAACAGCAACAGGGTAGTTTTGCCCGACCCCATAGGCCCCATGATAAACCGGATAAATTCCTGCGAGTTCAAACAAGCCCGCCCCACCGGCCCCGGTGCCCGATATTCAGTCAGCTTGATGCTCTTTTCCTGATAAATTTCATCGCTCATTTGGCCATCCCCCCCCGCACCCCAATAGGCTGCTACAATTTTCGATTTTTTGCGAAATCCCCAAAATGCCGAAGCTTGCGCAGGCCATACCCCAGGGAGTGGGCGATCCTGATTTCGGAGATGGGGGCGGGCGCTCGCTGGCGATTGCATGGGGGGCACCTGTCGCCGGATTGTGGCCACTGGCCCTGTCTGCCTGGCTGGCATCGTGCCCCATGGCCTGGCTGCCTGGCTGGCTGGCTGTTGAGGTTAATTTGCGATTAACCATCATAATGGCAATAAGTGCAATGATATCAATGGCTTGCCAATCCATGAGACATGGAGCCTGTGAGACATTGCGCATTGCTGGGTGATAAGTCATTGATTTACCTCGCTTTTATTTTCGTCTGGTGTCACGTCGATTATGTCGCCGTAAACCTCTGCAATCAGGCTGTTTTCATCGCTCGGACCATCACCGACCACCCGGCCGGCATTGATCACCAGCAATTCAGTGTCAGCCCCTGGCGAGATGTTGACGGCAATCGGCATTTTCTGGTGCATGTAGGGTGCCAGGGCATTGCAGCATTTCAGCCAGAACTCAGCAGCTGCCGCTTTCTTCAACCCAGTAGCCTCTGCGATCTGGGCGAAATCCGGCATTCCCAGGCTGTCAGTCATGTTGACCACCTTCGCCATACCCACCAGCGGCCCGGATCCGAACGTATTCAGATACTTGACCATTTCCTCAGTAGATCGATTAACCGACCCTTTCGGCCGTCCAGCCTTCCCGGTCTTTTCCGCTGGCAGCCCGGCGCGCGCACGTTCCTCAC
>JAAEUB010000200.1 GCA_024227755.1 Paracoccaceae bacterium
GGGCAATTTTTCCCAAAATCAGGCCAACCAGCACCGGGGCGATCACGGGCAGGATGGCGGGTGCGATCATTTCTCGCAGGGCAAACTTGGTGACGATATCCACACAGCTGGCATAATCCGGTTTGGCAGTTCCCTCCATAATACCCGGAATTTCGCGAAACTGGCGTCTGACCTCGTCCACCACGGCACCGCCGGCTTTGCCGACCGCGCGCATGGCAATCGAAGCAAAAAGAAACGGCATCAATCCGCCCAGGAAAAGGCCGATGATGACGTTGACATCACTCAGGTCAAAACTCAATGCCTCTTGCGCACCGTGCAGCCTGAATTCCTGGGTGTAGGCTGCAAACAGAACCAGGGCGGCCAAAGCGGCCGATCCGATGGCATATCCCTTGGTGACGGCTTTGGTGGTGTTGCCGACTGCATCCAGGGGATCGGTCACCGCCCGCACACTCTCGTCCATTTCCGCCATTTCGGCAATACCGCCGGCATTGTCGGTAATCGGACCGTAGGCATCAATGGCGATCACCATGCCGGTCATGGAAAGCATCGACATGGCTGCCATGGCAATTCCGTAAAGTCCGGCGGCGGCATGAGCGGCGCCGATCGCAATACATATGGTCACCACCGGCAGCGCCGTGGCCTCCATGCTGACGGCCAGACCGGCGATGATATTGGTGCCGTGTCCGGTGGTGGAAGCCTCGGCAATCAGCTTAACCGGTTTGCGGATACCGGTATAATATTCGGTGATCATGACGATCAAAACGGTTAGAATCAGACCGACTAAAGTGGCCAAATAGATTCTCATGCCGGAAATTTCTGCAACCTCGGAAAACGATGTCGTACAGGCCACCAAAAAAGCGATACCGGCCATAATGGCCGCA
>JAAEUB010000201.1 GCA_024227755.1 Paracoccaceae bacterium
GAAATAATCGAGCCCAGCACCAGAAAAATCAGCGCCAGCGGCGGTATCAGGATCAGCAACACCTTGCGCAGAAACTTCCTGTCATAACCGCCATCATATCCCACAGCAGGGGCAACGTTTGGCCGGGTCATCGCATAGATCAGGATATAGGCCATATAGAGGCCCACCAGCACGATACCGGGTACCAATGCACCCAGAAACATTTCACCGGCGCTGGTCGAGGCAACATCATAGACCGACGGCATTGACAACTCGCCGGTGGCATTCTTGTGAAGCGCCTTGCGCATCGATGAGGCCTGATCGGTAGCCGAGGCCAGTTGGTCGGCCAGGATGATCAGCACAATTGACGGCGGGATGATCTGCCCCAGCGTGCCGGATGCTGCTATTGTACCGGTGGCCAGCGGCGGCGAATAATTGTTGCGCAGCATGGCGGGTAGACTGATCAGCCCCATTGCCACGACAGTGGCGCCCACGATACCCGTAGTGGCGGCCAGCAGCGCACCGACAAAAACCACCGAGATGCCCAGGCCCCCGGGTACCGGCCCAAACAGTTGAGCCATGGTGACCAGCAAGTCTTCGGCAATCTTGGAGCGCTGCAGCATAATGCCCATGAAGATAAAGAGCGGGATGGCGATGAGCGTATCCCGCTCAACCTCCCAATAAACACCGCGCAGGTTTGTCACCCCCGCCGAAAGCCATTGCTGCGGCCCGCCGGAATGGAAAAACACATCGGTATTGCCGGAATAGATGTAACCGGCAGCCGCAGCCAGACTGATTGTGATGATCGCCGCCCCCGGCAGCGCGAAAGCCACCGGATAACCCGACCCGAGGGCCACGGCCATGATCAGGACGAGCAGTGCGAGAAAATAGAATTCCATGGCCTGCCCTCAATGTCCCGCCGGTTCGACCGTGCGGTGACCGGGTTCGCTCCGGAAATCTGCCACTGCCTCGAAGAAATAGCTGACGAACTGGATCAGCATCGTCGTCGCGAAGATGCCCAGAAACACAGCCATTTGGTATTTCACGAACATGCCAACACCACCGGTTTGGGTGATTTCGAAATTCATCACAGGCGCGTTGATGATCGACTGTTTGCCATTAATTCCTATCCACAAGATCACCATGCAGGTGCTGGCACCCAATAGCAGCGTGCCCAGCGCATTGACAAAGCCGCGCTTGCGATCATTAAACCCGGCATAAAGCACGTCGACGCGCACGTGTCCCTCCTCAAACAGCGTATAGGCCGAGGCGAACAGGAACAGGGCCGCATACCAATAGCGCACAAGATCGCCCATCAACGCCTGTTCATAGGAAAACACGAACCGCGAGATCACGATGAACAATTCGGCCAGAACGATCAGAAGCGCCAGCCATGTAAAGCCCAGCGTGCGGGTAAACAGGGCAATAACAAAGCCCGCTATCACCAGCGGAATATGGATATACATGCCAACAAAGCTTGACAGGTTGAAGTTGCGCACCATCTCCTGGGAGAAGAACGGGTCGAACAGTTTTTCAACCCGCATCAGGGCAATGGTACTGTCTGTGATACCGACAAGTAACACCACCCAGAAACAGGCGCGGATCAGGTAGACATTGAAGCGGTGAATGCGCATGGCATCCCAGCGCAACGAGGTCTCGCGAGTTACGATGGCAAAGATAATGGCGATCCCGATGCCGACAATCCCGATGGCCAGCGTTGCCAGTCCGGCCTGGGGAAAACCATAACCCACGACCAGCACGTTGTTGGCCAGAAAAGCCGCAAGTGCGCCGAGTATTGCCCAGCCAAAACTGCGTATCAGCGGCGCTGACGTACCGGTCTTTTGCACGTCCGCGGCTACATGGCTGTCGCTCATTCCCACTCCCCGCCGGAATTCTGGTGCCACGGGATCACCTCTTTCGGGTGCTCAACCACTTGGCATCTGTCCGCTTAGTAAAAGCGGGGCCCAAAAGCCCCGCTTCAAGTTTATCAGGTCAGCCCCTAGATAAGGCCCAGAACCCGATTGCGCTGGTTCACGAAGGTACCTTCAAAATTGGCCATCATTGTGCCGGTTTCGCGCAGTGATTTCTGGAAAGCATCGTCGATCTTGGCAGCAAGATCACTGTGCGCACGGGTTTCTGCAAACACCTCTGCGGCACCCTCGCCGAAGGCATCCCAGACATCATCGTTGAA
>JAAEUB010000202.1 GCA_024227755.1 Paracoccaceae bacterium
CGTCGCCAACCATCAACACCCTTCGCCCATCGGTCCGCAATTCTTCCAGCCGGGCCAGTTTGTCTTCGGGCAGCATCTCAGAACTGAAGCGCGTGACGCCCAGACTGTTGGCCACGTTTGCGACTGCCTGGTCCCGGTCCCCACTCAGGATTTCAATCTCAAGACCTGCGTCGAAAAGGGCTTTGACAGCCTCCGTAGCCCCGGGTCGAAGCTGCTCATCAAATCGCAGCGGGATCGCCGGATCATTGCCTATCCGAAATGCCAGATCGGCGTCACTTCCAACCCATTCTCCGCGTCCAAGGCGGACCGTCTTGCCTTGCCAAACGGCCTCAACCCCTGAACCCGGTACTTCCCGGACGTCGCGAATGATCTCACCTTCGCCAACAGGCAAGGCCAGCGAAATTGCCCGCGAGACCGGATGTGACGACCCTTCGCTCAGCGCGCGAAGCACCCGGATTTCCTGATCTTTCAATTCGGGAATTGCCAGGAACACCTGGCCCTCTGTCAAGGTCCCCGTTTTGTCGAAGACAACGTGATCGACCTCGGCCAGCCTTTCCAACGCGCTGCCATTCTTGACCAGCAACTGCCTGCGAAACAATCTGGCCGAAGCGGCTGTCGAAACAGCCGGCACCGCAAGCCCCAAAGCACAGGGGCAGGTGATGATAAGAACCGCAATAGCGATGTTCAGTGAAATCCGGACGTCGCCGGTGGCAAGAACCCAGCCTGTGAATGCAAGCAGAGCCAGCAAGTGTACAACCGGTGCATAAACCCGCGCAGCCTTATCGGCCAAAGCTGTATAACGGTTCTTATTGCTTTCCGCAGCTTCAACCAGGGATGCCATACGCCGCAAGGTCGTGTCTTCGCCAACCTTAAGGGCCCGAAGCGTGATCGGGCCGCGAATATTGACTTCCCCAGCGGTCAGTGCCCCCCCTTCAGGTATGTGAACTGGCAGACTTTCCCCGGTCAGAAAG
>JAAEUB010000203.1 GCA_024227755.1 Paracoccaceae bacterium
ATCGGCCAAGAACCTTTCGGTTGGGCGAAGCATATACAAACCGATTTCAATAAATGATTTCCGTGAGGTTCTAAGAGAAGAAAAGGAATTGCTGAACAGCCTGAAAATCCAGCCATGACCTGCCGTTTTCAAGTGTCAAGCGCAACGATTGAACAGAAGGTCACGATTTCGGCGGCCATGGCTTCAGCCGGTCATGAAACAAGGAAAGTGGGGTTTGGTGGAGCCTAGGGGGATCGAACCCCTGACCTCTTGCATGCCATGCAAGCGCTCTCCCAGCTGAGCTAAGGCCCCGAAAGGTGGGCAAACTGCCACCCGCCCGCGGTACTTAGGCAATACCTCTGTACAGTTCAAGCAAAAAAGTGGGCAGCTGTCAGCGTTGCATATGCACCCGGCGCGCGGACTACTGGATGTGAATTAGACCTTGCCGAATCCTCGCCTCGGGGTGCAGGTACCTGCGTAGGGGCTGAAATCTGGTTGGTGTCCGCAGCGGTGACATGATTTCACCGGAATGGCGGGTGCAGGACGAATAGGCCTAAGTTATGAGGTATAGAACCTGTTGAGAAATCGGGACCGAGCCAGCCGCGGGGCCTGCCAGTGCAAAAAGACGAAATCTGTTTATGACGCACACCTTCTTTAACGCAGATGGCATCGCCGAATGCGATGTATTGATCGTCGGTGGCGGGCCGGCTGGATTGTCGGTTGCCTCAGCCCTGCCAGACGACGTGCGCACCATCATTGTCCATCAGGACAGTGAAATCGGAAAACCGATTCGTACCAGCGGTGGGTCGTGGCTTTTGGATATGAAAAGGCTGGGCATTCCACCCGAACTCTATTTGGTTCTAAACCAGAGCGAGGCCTATTCCGATGATGCACATGTGGTTTTACCCCTGACAGAGAACAAGGCTGTTATCCTGGCGATAACCAAGCTTTACCAATGGCTTGCCGCCCAATCAGATCAAAAACAACGCGAGCTTTTGCTTGCTACCAAGTTTTTGACCGCCAAGCGCGAGGCTGATGGGCGATATCTCTCGCAGATCCGCAACCGTGACGGCAAGCATCGTCAAATCCGGTCACAATTCATCATTGATGGCTCGGGCTGGCACTTTGCGGTACTCGTCGCCCTAGGGCTTCGCGAAAAACCGACCCGCCTGGCGGTCGGGATCGAGTATGAATTTCCTTTGGGCAATAATCGTCCTGACCGGGCGTTTATCTTTACCGGTAAAACCGTGCCGTCAGGCTATGGATGGGGGTTTCCCACGCCCGAGGGAACATTCCGCCTGGGTGTAGGCGTAATCCATCCCGAGACTGACGCCTCGCCCCGCGCTCTGATCGACCATATCATGGCCACTGACCCGGAAAAACGCTTTGGCGTTGACCTTAGCGGAGAATACATCGTGAACGGTGGCATCCTGCCCTCGGTCGCCTACGATCCGAAACTGGTTTTCGGCAATGTCATTCGGGTTGGGGACAGCGCCAATTTCGCCACCCCCACACTGGGTGAGGGCATCCGCGTTTGTATCGAATTTGGACGCGTCCTAGGCAAAGACTTGGGCAAATCCGTAAAAACCGGCCGCCGTTGGCCCTTGTGGCATTATGAATGGCGTTGTCGGTTCCGGATGCAAAAGGACTATTTTTTAGGTTTCGTAGTAAATCGGCGCATCGCGCATTTCACGCCGCAAAACTGGAACAAGAGTGTAAGCCGCTTTGGGCGCGTTGACGAAGACGTGCTGACAGAAGCAATGCGCAGTGAGTTTCGGTTCAGCAAAATCCTGCGAATGGCCTATTTTGCCGTCAGGGACGGAACAAGACATCGCCTTAGAAATCGACGCCGTAAAAAAGGAAAAGGCACCGGAGTTTGACAAACCGGTGCTTAAGCCATCCAAACCTAGTTGGTTTTAGTCGTTGTCGCTGTCTGCAGGAACGTCAGCGATTTCATCCAATGAAACATCTTCACTGTCATCGTCGTCATCCAGCACATCATCGCCCAGATCCACATCAGTGGTATCATCGTCGTCCAAAACCGCATCACTATCATCCTCGGCCTTTTTCGCCTCGGACGCCTTGTCGGCCTTGTCTGCAACCATTGTGCGGGTGGACTTACCGGTATCGGCGTTCACAACCTCGCCCGAATAGGGGCTGACGATGGGATCTTTATTTAGATCATAGAACCGTTTTCCGGTTGTCGGGCAGACACGTTTGGTGCCCCATTCTTCTTTGGGCATGGATTACCCCTTTTCGTGGTCATAAAGTCATGCGAAATTTGGGGCCAAGTGCCATAGCTAGCGCGGGGTGTCAAAGGCTTTCGCGTTTTTGGCTCATCAAAGGGCGATCAAGGCCGGGATATCAGGGGTTTTAACCATGGATAATGTGATTCTTCCGGGCAACCCGCCGATCGAGGTGGTGTTGCGGGTGTCACCCCGTGCCCGCCGTTTGTCACTTCGCGTTTCCCGACTGGACCGGCGTGTCACCCTTTCCTTGCCAAAACGCGTGAGGTGGCGCGAAGCCGAGGAATTTGCCCGCGACCGGGAAGACTGGATCAGGCGCCATCTCGATGCAGCCCCCACACCAATGGTCCTGCGCCCTGGGGCCAAGGTTATGTTTGGCGGGGTGATGCATGATCTTGTTGCCTCAGGCGGGCGGGCGGCAAAGCTGGGGGACGGCGTGATCACACTGCCGCTATCAGCACCTGAAAAAACCGGCCCGCGTCTGGCAGCGCTTTTCAAACATCACGCTAGGTTGCAGCTTCACGCCGCCTCGGATCGCCACGCAGATACGTTGGGGCGTGGGTTTAGCGCTGTTACTTTGCGCGACACCCGTTCACGCTGGGGGTCATGCAGCGCCGAGGGACGGTTGATGTTTTCATGGCGCCTGATCATGGCCCCACCCGAAGTTCTGGATTATGTCGCGGCGCATGAAGTGGCACATTTGGTCGAGATGAACCACTCGCCCGACTTCTGGGCCAACGTTGAGCGGCTTTGCTCTGACTATCACCAGCCACGCCGCTGGCTGCGCGAAAACGGCCCGGTTTTGCACGCATACCGCTTTCGTGATTAAGGCTGCTCGTCCAGATGGCCTAGGATTGCATGGTTTAAGATTGACGCGCAGACTGTTTGTGATCACAATGCCCTCATGGCTACCCAGCCCCGCATAAATCCTGATCCAGCCAGTTCAGCGCATGAGCGTATTTACCGCGCCCTGCGCACCTTGATCATGCACGGTGAAATTGCGCCGGGGACAGCGCTGACTTTACGCGGATTGGGGGCCGAGTTTGGTGTCTCCATGACCCCGGCACGCGAAGCTGTACGGCGGCTGGCGGCCGAAGGTGCGCTGACTTTGTCTGCGACCGGCCGGATTTCAACGCCCGAGCTTAGCCATGAGCGAATAGAAGAACTGGCATCTCTGCGCGGCCTTATCGAACCGGAACTGGCCGCCCGTGCCCTGCCGCGCGCGCATATTGCACTGATCGACAGGCTGAGGGCGATCAACGCGCGGGTTTCGGAATGCGTGACCAAGCAGGACGCAGTCTGCTACCTGCGAACCAACATGGAATTTCACCGCTTGATTTATCTGCGTGCCCAAGCGCCGGCAATGCTGGCCGTGGTCGAAACCATCTGGCTGCAGCTTGGTCCCACCATGCGCGTGCTTTATGAGACCCGCCAGCGCACCGACCTGCAACGACACCACCGGGCAATTCTGTCGGCTCTGACTGCCGGGGATGAACCAGCGCTCAGGCTTGCCATGCGAAGCGATGTCACTCAGGGGCTGAAAATGCTCGAGGGCTAAGCGAAACGGCGAAATGGCCGCATAGCCAAGCCAAGTATAAGTGAAACCACTAGCCAACCACCACCATAGCCAATGCCTGCACAAATCAGTCCGTCGCTGGTTACCGGGACAGCCGGGCGAAAATCATCCCATGTTCGGCTTGCCAGTTCTACATCGCGAAAACGCCAGGCCGACGCCAGCCGTGCCAGCGGTTCAGTTCCGGCTAGGATATTGTAATCAGCATTCAGACGCTCATAGCGGGTAATGCTGGCGGACATGTTTTTGCGCAAGTCATCTTCGAACTGAGAGCCGCCGATCTTCGCCAAAGCCTCATCTCGCTCAAGCCCTGACAGCGATGCGGTCAGGTCAAATGCCGCCGTTACTGCGCGTAGCTCATCCACCGCACCCGAAAGGCGCTGCATATACTGCTGGCTAAACTCAGGAAATTGCGACAACGCCATTGCGCCCGCAATCCCGCCCGCCATGCTTAGTATCCGGATCACCTGTGCCCCCTTTTCGGGTTTCTCATTTTCCTCGGATTCTGACCCATCCCCTCGAATGGGTCAAGTCAGGACCCGTTTCCCTTTTCCTCTTGCTGCCCTCCCCGCGGGGGGCTGTCCCCTCGGCTGGTCGGATTACAGAGCAATTTAAAACCGGACTTAAACGCTCGAGTAAATCTCTTTCACTCGCGCGAGGGCCATTTCGGGCTTTAGCTCTTCGCTTTCCCCGGTGCGTCGGCAGGTCAGCTCTACCACCCCGTTTTTGACGCCTCGTGGCCCGACGGTGATACGCCAAGGCAAGCCGATCAGGTCCATCGTCGCAAACTTGGCCCCAGCGCGTTCCTCGCGGTCGTCATAAAGCGGCTCCAACCCCGCCGCGGTCATTGCCGCATAAAGGTCTTCGCAAACCCTGTCGGTTCCGGCGTCGCCCTGACGCAGGTTGACAATGCCGCAATGAAACGGCGTCACCCCTTCGGGCCAGACTATTCCGTTGTCATCGTGGCTGGCTTCGATAATCGCGCCAAGCAGGCGACTGACGCCGATACCATGGCTGCCCATATGCACCGGCACTTGTTCGCCCTTGTCGTTGACAACACTGGCACCCATCGCGTCGGAATACTTGGTGCCAAAATAAAAAATCTGCCCAACCTCAATGCCGCGGCTGACCTTACGGCGCGCCTCGGGCACCTGATTAAACAGCGCCTCGTCATGGGTTTCATCGGTGCGCGCATAAGGCTCGGTCCACTCGCGCGCAATCAGGGCGCACTGGTCCCAGTTGGTATAATCGATGTCGCGATCCCCAAGTGTCAGACCGGTGATGGCGCTGTCATAAAAAACCTCGCTTTCGCCGGTTTCAGCAAGCACCAGAAACTCGTGCGTATCCTCACCGCCTATGGGGCCTGAATCGGCACGCATCGGGATCGCCTGCAAACCCATGCGTTCATAGCTGCGCAGATAGCTGACCATGTGGCGATTGTAAGCGTGCAAAGCATGCTCGTAATCAACGTCGAAATTATAACCGTCCTTCATGTAAAACTCGCGACCCCGCATGACACCAAAGCGCGGGCGGATTTCGTCACGAAACTTCCACTGAATCTGGTAAAGTGTCAGCGGAAGGTCTTTGTAGCTGCTGACATGGGCGCGAAAAATATCGGTTATCAACTCTTCGGCTGTTGGGGTGTAAAGCATATCGCGGCCGTGGCGATCCTGCATACGCAGCATCTCTTCGCCGTAGTCGTCATAGCGCCCGCTTTCACGCCACAGATCGGCCGATTGCAGGGTTGGCATCAACACCGGAAGGTGACCGGCGCGTGCCTGTTCTTCGTGCACGATACGCTCGATCCTCTGCATAACTTTCAACCCCATCGGCAGCCAAGAGTATATCCCGGCCGAAGCCTGCTTGATCATACCGGCGCGCAACATCAGCCGATGGCTGACAATCTTTGCTTCAGCGGGGTTTTCCTTGAGGACGGGCAGGAAATAGCGGGTCAGACGCATGGGGCGGGCCTTTTATCAGGTTTTTGTCAGCATCCCGTCTAGCCTTAAGCGCTGACTTCGGCAAGCACACCCTACGGCGCCCTTGAAACAACCTGCATCTTAGGCGATGTATTTGGAAAGGAGATGAAACGCATGGCACTTGCCCGAGGTACACAGCTTAAATACTGGACTATTGCCGCTGCGATTTTTTTCGTGGCGCTTTGGTATCTGGGTGACGTGATCCTGCCCTTCGTACTGGGCAGCGCGGTGGCGTATTTTCTTGATCCCGTTGCCGACCGGCTTGAGGCGATGGGGTGCAGCAGAGCGCTGTCAACGGTTATAATCACCCTGCTTGCGGTATTGCTGTTCATCGTAGCCATTCTGGCCGTGGTGCCGACATTGGTTAATCAGACCATCGCGCTGGTCAACGTGGCACCGACGTTGTTCACCGATCTGCAAACCTTCCTGACCGATCGCTTCCCCTCACTGATGGAGGAAGACAGCGTTATTCGCCAATCGCTTTATTCCCTCGGCCAGACGATCCAATCACGCGGCGGTGAATTTGTCGGCTCGATCATATCTTCCGCCATGAGCTTTGTTAATGTACTGATATTGCTGGTTGTTACGCCGGTAGTGGCGTTTTATATGCTGCTTGACTGGGACCGGATGGTGGCAATTCTCGACGATATGCTGCCGCGCGACCATGCGCCGGTGATCCGCCAGTTGGCGCATGACATAGACGGCACATTGGCCAGTTTTATCCGAGGCATGGGCACAGTTTGCCTGATCCTGGGCACCTATTATGCCATTGCCCTGATGGCAGTGGGATTAAGTTTTGGGCTGGTGGTGGGCGCAATAGCGGGGCTTTTAACCTTCATCCCCTACGTTGGTGCGCTGATCGGCGGTGGTTTAGCCATTGGGTTGGCAATGTTCCAGTTCTGGAGTTCGGTCGAAGTTCTGGATGGTGACACCGTCACCTACGCAACTGATTGGTTCCGTATCGTGCTGGTTGCGGCAATTTTCGTTGCGGGGCAAGTGGCCGAGGGCAATATTCTGACCCCGAAACTGGTGGGAACCTCGGTTGGCCTGCACCCCGTCTGGCTACTTTTCGCCCTTTCTGCCTTCGGAGCGTTGTTTGGCTTTGTCGGTATGCTGGTCGCCGTGCCGGTCGCCGCAGCCATTGGCGTGGTGACACGGTTCTTTATGGGGGCCTATAAGGACGGGCGGCTATATCAGGGGGTTGCGGGAAAATCCAAAAGCCCGGACGAATGATGCAAGAGCAATTCACATTCGATCTGCCCGCCCGTGAAAACCGCTCTCGAGGGGATTTTTTCGTCTCTCCGTCAAACGCGCTGGCGTTTGAGACGGTTGAAAACTGGCAGGACTGGCCTGGGCGCAAGCTGATCCTGACCGGACCAGAGGGCGCAGGAAAAACCCATCTGGCGCATGTCTGGGCTGAAAGCACTGGGGCTGAGATCATTAACGCCAGCAATTTGGTCGGGCTGGACGCGGCGAAATTGTCCGGAGCTAGTGTGGTGGTCGAAAATGCGGAAAACGTCGCGGGACAGCCCAAGGTGGAAACTGCACTTTTTCACCTACACAATCTGGTTCTTGCTGAAGGTGGATACCTGTTGATAACGGCCCGCACACCCCCTCGCGATTGGGGGCTGACACTGCCAGACCTGACCAGCCGCATGAACGCCGCCGCCACCGCCCATATCACACCCCCGGATGATGCGCTTCTTGCCGCCGTACTGGTCAAGCTTTTTGCTGACCGTCAGATTCAGGTGAACCATGCCCTTATTACCTATCTGGTGCCGCGCATGCACCGTTCGCTGGCCGAGGCCGCCCGGCTGGTGAAGCAACTGGACAAAGCGGCGCTGGCTCAAAAGCGCGCGGTTACCCACAGGCTGGCGGCCGAGGTGCTGGACAATCTGGATATAACCGGGCCATAACATGGCCTTCCCGTTCCAATAGGCCGAAAACCGTCGCCATGACCCAAGCTGATTTCCTGCATAACGACTTTCCTGCTGCCAGCGCTCTGCCAGCCACTGAAACCGAGGGTCCAAAACGGTATTTCAATCGCGAACTTAGTTGGCTGGCTTTCAACTGGCGGGTGCTTGAGGAAGCAGAGAATCCTCGTGTCCCGCTTCTTGAACGCCTGCGTTTTCTGTCCATTTCCGCCACCAATCTGGATGAGTTTTATACCGTTCGCGTCGCTGGTCTTCGTGAATTGGCACGCGCAGGGGTAACAACACCAGCCGCTGATGGACTGACCCCGGCTGAACAGCTGGTGCTGATCAATGCTGAGGCGCGCCGACTGATGACGCGTCAGCAGGAAAGTTTTGATCTGATCATGGGTGAGATGAAGGCATCAGATATTTCGCTGTGTACGCCCGACACATTGACTGCCGAAGACCGCGCATTTCTTGATGACGCCTATTTGACGCAGGTTTTCCCGGTCCTTTCACCGCTTGCCATCGACCCGGCACATCCATTTCCTTTTATCCCCAACGAAGGTTTTACATTGGCGCTGCAACTGGAACGCCAAAGCGATAAACGGAAAATGCAGGCACTGCTGCCAATCCCACATCAGATTGATCGCTTTATGCGACTACCTACACCTGAGGGGGTCACACGGTTCCTGCCGCTTGAGGATTTGCTGCTGGAATATATCGGAAGCCTGTTTCCCGGATACGATGTCAAAGGTTCCTGTGCATTTCGTATCCTGCGAGACAGTGATCTGGAACTGGAAGAAGAAGCCGAAGATCTTGTGCGCGAGTTTGAGACCGCCCTCAAACGCAGACGCCGTGGCGAAGTTGTGCGCATGAAAATTTCAGCGGACACTCCGCCAAGCCTGTTAAAAATGATCAAGCGGGAACTTCGGGTAAGCGACGACGAAATTGTCGAGGTCGATGGACTTATCGGCATGGCTGATCTTGGCGAATTGGTGTTGGACGAACGCCCGGACTTGTTATGGCCCAGTTTCACCAGCCGCGTACCCGAGCGTGTGCAGGATCATGACGGAGATATATTCGCGGCAATCAGACAAAAAGATATGCTGTTGCACCACCCATATGAAAGCTTTGATCTTGTGGTGCAGTTTCTTAACCAGGCGGCGCGCGACCCAGATGTGGTGGCGATCAAGCAAACGCTTTATCGCACATCTCGCGATTCACCCATTGTTACAGCCCTATGTGACGCCGCCGAGATGGGTAAATCCGTCACTGCTTTGGTCGAGTTGAAAGCACGCTTTGACGAGGCCGCAAATATCCTGCAGTCACGGCGCTTGGAACGTGCAGGCGCCACTGTTGTTTACGGCTTTATCAACTACAAAACTCACGCAAAAATCTCAACAGTGGTGCGGCGTGAGGGGGAAAAGCTGGTCACCTACACCCACTTTGGCACCGGAAATTACCACCCGATAACGGCACGCATCTATACTGACCTGAGCCTGTTTACCTGCGACGTTGAATTGGGGCGCGATGCCACCAAGGTGTTCAACTATATTTCGGGCTATGCGCCACCCGACAAATTGGAGAGCCTGGCCATTTCACCGCTTTCCCTGAAGCAAACCCTTCTTGACAGGATAGCACAGGAAGGCGTTTTGGCCGAGGCCGGCAAACCTGCGGCGATCTGGGCCAAGATGAATTCACTGGTCGAAGGCGACGTTATCGACGCGCTCTATGCAGCCTCGAAAAAGGGCGTGAAAATCTCGCTGGTGGTACGCGGCATCTGCGCGCTCAGACCGGGCATCAAAGGGTTTTCGGAAAACATCCGGGTCAAATCCATCGTCGGGCGATTTTTGGAGCATTCCCGTATTGTCTGCTTTGGCGGTGGGTATGAGTTACCCTCGAAAAAGGCGCGGGTTTACATATCCTCAGCCGACTGGATGGGCCGCAACCTGAACCGGCGGGTGGAAACGCTGGTCGAAATCAAGAATGCCACGGTTAAGGCGCAGATCATGAGCCAGATCATGGCGGCCAACCTCGCGGACGAGGCGCAAAGCTGGGTAATGCGTGCCGATGGCGGTTTTGATCGTCCGGATCTTTCGAAAATCGAAGCACCCTTTTCATGCCACCGGTTTTTCATGGAATACCCTTCACTTTCGGGGCGCGGCTCAGCCGGTGCTAAGGACGTGCCAGAGCTAACCCATTCGCAAGATTGATTTTCATCGACCGGCGGGGCAATCTGGGTTGGGGAGAGCTCATATGAACAAAAAAACCGAAGATTGGGGGCCGTTCGGCAGGCCAATCTTTAATGACCCCTCGGCACGCGCCTTATCAAGGGTCGGTGTGGTCGATGTGGGATCAAACTCGGTGCGCTTAGTGGTGTTTGATGGTGCAGCGCGTTCGCCCGCCTACTTTTTTAATGAAAAAATCCTGTGTGGACTGGGTGCGGGATTTGCCGAAACCGGGCGATTGAACCCCGAAGGCCGCGCCCGCGCATTGTCAGCTATTAAACGCTTTCAGCTCCTCGCCAAAGGAATGCGCCTTCCGCCTTTAACCGCCGTCGCCACCGCAGCTGTGCGTGAGGCCGAGGACGGGCCGGATTTTTGCGCTGAAGTCTTGCGGGAAACCGGTTTAAATCTATTTGTCATTGACGGCGAAGAAGAGGCGCGGTTGTCTGCTCAGGGTGTGCTTTTGGGTTGGCCTGAAGCCAAGGGTCTTGTCTGCGACATCGGCGGCTCGTCGATGGAATTGGCGCAAATCGCTGATGGCAAGGTTGGAAAGCGAGTGACCTCGCCGCTGGGACCGTTGAAACTGGCGGGTGTTCCCGGTGGTGAAAACGGGCTTGAGCAATATATTGCCAGAATTATCGACGAACTGGCCTTGGAAATGGGCACAGATCACAAACGGTTGTTTCTAGTGGGTGGCTCGTGGCGTGCCATTGCGCGGCTGGACATGCTCAGGCGGGAATATCCCCTGACAGTATTGCACGAGTACCGCATGCAGCCCGCTTCGCTTGAGGAAACCCTGAACTGGATTTCCGGCGAAGACATTGAGGTTTTGCGCCAGAAAATCGGTATTTCGCCCGCACGCATGGCGCTTGTGCCTGTGGCCACAATTGTTCTTAAGGCGTTGATGCGCCGCTTTATTCCACAGGAAACCGCCATTTCGGCATATGGTATCCGCGAAGGAATGCTGTTTGAGCAGATGCCCGCAAGGTTACGAAAACGCGACCCCTTGATCGAGGCCTGCCGGTTTGCCGAGCAGAAAGACGCGCGAAATCCCGGATTTGGCAAAGCTCTGTATGAGTTCATATTACCGCTTTATAAATCAGCCCGCGCACCCGAGAGGCGTATAATTAAAGCCGCTTGCCTTCTGCACGATGTCAGTTGGCGTGCCCACCCGGATTTTCGCCATGAAGTTTGCTTTGATAACGCCACCCGCGCCAATCTGGGTGGGCTGACGCATGAGGAACGGGTGTTTTTGGGATTAGCGTTGCTGCACCGTTACAAAAACAGCAGCGCGGGCAGCCGCTACAAACCACTTTTTGCAATTCTGTCTGACGACGAAAAACTGCGCGCCGAGGTGCTGGGCAAAGCAATGCGGTTCGGCGCCATGTTTGCAATCAACAACCCGGCTGGGAAGGCTGAATTGGGCTGGCACCCTAAAAAAGGTGAGCTTCACCTGAAAATCCACAAAAAGGCACGAAATCTGTTTGGTGAAGTCGCCGATGCGCGTTTCCTGGCATTGGCGCAGGCCATGCAGGCACAGCCGTTTGTACATCTCTAAAAGGCTTATGCAATTTAACCCGACGGGGTGACCGCCCTAAAGCTCAACCTCGGCGTCTTCGTCAGGAAGCACCTCAAGTGGTTCTTTTCGGCGAATGATAATATCACCGTTGGGAAGCATTTCCGGCATTTCATAAGCGCTGAAATCATTCAACATTTCCATTAGCTTAGCCCAACCCTCTGCCGCAGGCTCCAATTCATCCAGAAGCCCACGCAGGATCAGCCTTGAGCCTTCGCTTAACAATTGCGCCCCTTGTGACAGGTCGTTTTGCTCGTCCTGTGCCAGCGCTGACAAGGGCGACAGCGTCAAAGCGGTACATATAATGAAGTTTCTCAACATGGGCTTAATATAGGACCCGAGCGCGCATTTTCAAAGGTCGAGGTCAACCGAGACAGGGAAATGGTCGGACGCGGTCAGCAAAGCCTCGCGCAGTTCAGGCATTTTGTAGCAGAGCGGGTCATCAAGCGGGTGCCAGATGCGCCAATGCGGGCCTTCCGCACACAGGTCCGGTGACAACATTATGTAGTCAAGCAGCGCCTGCAGATAACGTTTCTCCGAGTTCAGCCAGAACCTTGCTGTGACCGGTCGTGCGCCAATCCGGCGGCTGAGTGCCATGTGTGCATGTGGGTCATGTAATCTGATATTCCCGTCCTCACCCAGAACCACCTCGACCCCCGAACGACCAAACAGGCGCTCATACTCATCCAAACCGGGCCCGTCATTGAAATCGCCAAGAACAATCAGCTTTTCGCCCGCCTTAAGATGCGCATCTACCCGCTGACGCAGCCAGATACACTGGGCCATTTGCTTGCGCCGGTTCTCGATGGCGATGCGCATGACCTCATTTTCATTTCGCGCCCCATGTGGCGCCTTCGATTTCACATGCACCCCGATCAAGCGCAGTTTTGCGCCGGTTTCTAACGAGGTCAGGCGCACTTCAAGCGGTGGTTTGGAAAATCGGATCAGCTCGGGCGCATCATCAACGTCCACATCGCGGCGAAACACCCCATCAAAACGCGGCGCATCGGGCGAGCCGGATTTGCCGGTCTGCGCGCCCTGCGGATCATGCTCAGCCGTCAGAACATCCGGATTATAAAGCAGCGCAATCTCCTGCTGGGTGTCGTTGCGAAACCCCAAAAGCGCCTTGCGCGCCCTCAGCCCGTATTTATGCGCAAAGTTTTCCAAAGCCGGTACAGTCGATCGGTGGCGGTTATCATCCGGGGCCTCGATCACCATGACCGCATCTGCATCCAATGCAGTAAAAACGATACCCAGAGCGCCCAATTGCGCGCCCCGTTTCACATCGTGACGACCGGACCAGCTATTGTCCTCCAAAAGCCTGCCGTCATCGTCAAACAGGTTGTTGAACCATTCAACGTTGTAGGTGGCGATGCGCATCAAGCGCGCCCTTCACTGATCTCTTCCCAGGCACGGTTTAACGCAATCAGGCGTTTTTCGGCCAGTTTCACAGCCTCGGGCGGCACCCCGCGCGCGATCATCTTGTCCGGGTGACTTTCGCGCACCTCAGCGCGCCACGCAGCACGAATAACTTTTATGCCGTCATCTGGGTTGACCCCAAGAACTTCATAGGGGTCAGGAGCAGCGTCAGGAACGAAACGTGCGCGCAAAGCACGAAATCGGCGTTGATCAAACCCAAGGATATTGGCGACACGCGATAGAAAATCATCCTCGTCCGGGTGATATTCGCCGTCTGCTACCGCGATGAAAAACAACCCCTCCATCAAATCACACAAGGCCGCGTCTTCATCGCCAAACATGGCTGCGATTTTTGCCGCATATTGCTCAAATCCCGCCACATCCTGACGGGCCAGATTGAACAGGCGCGCGGCACTTTTTTCATCGCCGTGCGGAATTGAGAACACTTCGCGAAAGGCCGTAACCTCGTCACGCGTTACCTGCCCGTCTGCTTTGGCCATTTTGGCACCCAGGGCGATCACCGCAATTGCGAACCCCACACGCTTTTCCGGCGGCGTACGTAGTTGGGAAAACACCTCAGACAGGCTCTCACCCGAGGTAAGCGCCGCCAGGGCATCAGATATGCGCGTCCAAAGTGACATAGGGGTTCCTAACGTTTTCCGGCGCGCCTGTCAGGGGGGTCACGGGAAATTAAACTCAGGGATTTCTGCATAGTGACAAGATCAAGCCGTTTACCAAATTTCATCCCGATCCCAGGCATCCGCCCAACTTCGTTAAAACCCAGCGCGTTGTGAAAAGCCAAAGCGCCCGGATTACTGCCCGACAGGGCACCGATAAGAGTATGAATGCCAGCCGTGCGCGCGATGCTCTCAAGTGCCGTGACCAATGCACGCCCGGTGCCTTGATGACGCGCGAGTTTCGGCATATCCTGGGCCATCACGAAATGTACCCATGGTGCAAAATCCAACCACCTGACCGGCTGCATCCTCAGCTACCAAAAAGACCTCGGCGGTCCTGATCAGGCGCGAAATACTCTCGACCGTTTTTCCACGTTGGTGAAGGTAATCTTACTGTCGCGGATCACCACATTCCAGATCCCGGCAACAGCCTGCGCATCATTGGGTTTTGGGTCTCGAGTAATCATGCCGGAACCATTTGACCGCTTGGTGTGGCAATCTTGGCAAACCTGAAAGCCCCGGGGTTCAGGTATAGTTTCGTGCGATAGACATCTGTTGAGCAGGTTGTACTTTTCGAGTATTTGAACCCACTCTTGGGTGTGAAACGCGCCGACAACTTGCAAAAACCGAACATTGCACCATTATTCTGATCTGTTGCGTGGCGTTTGCCTGTAGTCGCTTCAGGCATGGGCAGCACGTCTACCTCCGCGCAATCCGCACGAGGCGCAGTATATCCTGAGCTGCCTGAGGGATATTCGTACCGGGTCCGAAAATCGCCTTCACCCCGTGCTGGTAAAGGTATTCATAATCCTGTTGTGGGATGACCCCACCGCAGATCACCACCACGTCTTCCGCCCCAGCCTCTTTCAAAGCTTCAACCAGTTTTGGTGCAAGGGTTTTGTGCCCCGCAGCCTGACTGGAAATGCCAACCACATGGACGTCGTTATCAACCGCATCCCGCGCCGCTTCTTCAGGTGTTTGAAACAACGGGCCAACATCGACATCAAAGCCGATATCGGCAAAAGCTGTGGCAATCACTTTGGCGCCCCGGTCATGTCCATCCTGCCCCATCTTGACCACCAACATACGCGGGCGGCGGCCTTCCTCAACCGCGAAGGTTTCAACGTCAGCCTGAATGGCGGCGAAATCTTCATCACCCTCGTACGCTGCGCCGTAAACACCTGACAGGGTCTTGACCTCGGCCCGGTGGCGCCCAAAAACTTTTTCCATTGCCATCGACATCTCTCCTACAGAAGCGCGCGCGCGCGCCGCATCAATTGCCAAGTCCAGCAAGTTTCCCTGCCCGGAGGAGGCGCTGGCCTCAAGCGCTGCAAGGGCGCCCTCGACCGCCGCCGCGTCCCGGCCCTCGCGAATGCGAGCCAGACGCGCGACCTGTGCCTCGCGCACAGCACTGTTATCAATTTCGCGCACTTCGATCGGGTCTTCCTTTTCCAACCGGAACTTGTTGACGCCAACAATCACTTCTTCGCCGCGGTCAACCGCCGCTTGCCGACGCGCCGCCGCTTCTTCGATCCGCAGTTTCGGCATGCCCGAAGCCACCGCCTTGGTCATTCCGCCCATCTCGTCCACCTCTTCGATGATAGCCCAGGCTTCTTCGATCAGATCGGCGGTCAGTTTTTCAACGTAATAAGATCCAGCCAGAGGGTCGACCACATTGGTCACCCCTGTCTCGTTTTGCAAAATCAGCTGAGTATTCCTGGCAATTCGCGCCGAAAACTCGGTCGGCAGCGCGATCGCCTCGTCAAACGAATTTGTGTGCAGGCTTTGCGTTCCGCCAAGCACTGCCGACATTGCCTCAAATGCGGTCCGGACCACATTGTTATAGGGGTCTTGTTCCTGCAAGCTGACGCCAGAGGTTTGACAATGGGTGCGCAGCATCAGACTACCGGGTTTCTTGGGTTCAAATTCGGACATGATCCGGTGCCACAGGAACCGTGCAGCCCGTAATTTTGCGGCCTCCATGAAGAAATTCATGCCGATGGCGAAAAAGAAACTCAGGCGACCTGCAAACGCATCCACATCCAGCCCGCGCGCCAGCGCGGTGCGTACATATTCACGCCCATCTGCCAGCGTAAAAGCCAGTTCCTGCACCAAAGTCGAACCCGCCTCTTGCATATGATAGCCAGAGATCGAGATCGAATTGAATTTGGGCATTTCCCTGCTGGTGTACTCGATGATATCGGCCACGATCCTCATCGATGGCTCGGGCGGGTAGATATAGGTGTTGCGCACCATGAACTCTTTCAGCACGTCATTTTGAATGGTGCCAGACAGCTTTTCGCGGGGCACCCCCTGCTCTTCCCCTGCAACAATGAAAGACGCCAGAACCGGAATGACCGCGCCGTTCATGGTCATGGAAACACTCACCTGATCCAGCGGGATAGCATCAAACAGGATTTTCATATCCTCAACCGAATCTATTGCCACGCCCGCTTTGCCAACATCGCCAACAACGCGTGGGTGATCGCTGTCATAACCCCTGTGAGTGGCCAGATCGAACGCCACGGAAACCCCCTGCTGCCCCGCGGCCAAGCCTTTGCGATAAAAGGCGTTACTTTCCTCGGCGGTGGAAAAACCAGCATATTGGCGAATGGTCCAGGGGCGGCCTGTATACATTGTGGCACGCGGGCCACGCAAAAACGGCTGAAGGCCGGGCATACCACCCAGGTGTTCCAAACTTTCAAGGTCGCCAAAGGTATAAACCGGCTTAACCTCGATCCCTTCTGGTGTGTGCCATGTCAGATCTTCCAGCGCGCGACCACGCAATTCACGTGCCGCCAGTTCTTCCCAGGCTTTCGCGTTGCTCATGGGTATATCTCCTCGTTTTCCATTGGCGCAAAACTCTTCAAGGAATTTTTGAAAATTCCGATCAGCGCGCGGGTCCCTTGTTCCACCCCCGGACAGCCTCTATCTGTAGAGAAAGGGGAAGACATGTTTCGGCTAATTTTAATGATAATTCTAACGGCGTTTCCCGTATATGCGGACGAAGCCGAGTTCGTCCTCATCCCGGCAGGTGAGCACCTGCTGGAGGAATACCTTTGGACCGCCCGCCCATTGGTGATTTTTGCCGACAATCCCAATGACCCGCGTTTTGTCCAGCAGATGGAGTTTCTGACTGAGCGCGCATCTGACCTTGCCGACCGCGACGTAGTGGTTATTACCGATACCGATCCGGCGGCAGGCAGCGCCATTCGCGAGGAATTACGGCCGCGCGGTTTCATGCTGGTGTTGATTGGCAAGGATGGCGCAATATATCTGCGTAAACCGGTACCATGGCGGGTGCGCGAGCTGACGCGCTCAATCGACAAAATGCCGATCCGCTTGCAGGAAATGAGGGATTCGCACGCGCCTTTGTAAGTCATCCACCCGCCCCGCTGACCAGCAGAACCCGCTTTTGCTGCCGATCAAAAATCACCAGAGACGCTTCTTCTTCGTGCCAGACAAAAAGACTTGTCACGCTTGAGAGGGCAGCGTGAAAAGCGCCTTCGGTGGCTTCATCCATGCAATCGCGCGACAAGATTGCAGCCTCTTGTACACCCATTCCTAAAGAGCGATCCGCATTGGTTACATCAATGAAAATCTGATCCGGGCTTTTCCCCTCGATAGAAAGTGTCAAAACCCCAGTTTTTTCCAAAGTGCGCAATGCCCGCGTCATTTCGGTCTCTAACCGCAAAGCTGATTTCACTTGCTCCGAGCGGATTTCAAACACAGCCGCCGTGCAGCTTTGTTGCGAGCTAAAATAGACAGTGTCACCCAGTGAAAACCAGCGGCTGAGCAAAACGCGCACTTCATCCTGATCGTGACGGGCGCAAGCGGCAAGTATCGTCAGACCTAAAAACAGCACTGGAAAAGCCCGCAAATCATAAAATTTGCGGGCGAGGGCGCGGTCCATTCCTATTCAAACTCCATGATCACTTCATCAACCGCCAGATTGTCGCCAGCGGCTGCATTGATCTTTGCGACCACACCCTTTTTCTCAGCTCTCAGGATGTTTTCCATTTTCATCGCCTCGATAGTGCACAAAGCCTGCCCTTCTTCAATCTGCTGGCCTTCTTCCACGTCGACCTTAACCACCAATCCCGGCATCGGGCACAGCAACAATTTCGATGTATCAGGCGGCTGTTTCTCGGGCATTAACGTGGCCAATTCGGCCTGGCGCGGGGTGCGGACATATGCTTTCAGGTCAGCGCCGCGCGAACGCAGGCGAAATCCGCCGGGTATTTTGCCAACCTTCAGCACCAACGCTTCACCATTCACGTCCAGCACCGCCAATGCGTCACCCGGCGTCCAGTCCGAGGTCACCCGCATCTCACCACCATCTGTGAACGAAATGGTCGAGCCACCGTGATCGGCGTCAATAACGAGGGCAAATGCCTCCCCCCCCAAGGTCACCACCCATTCACGACCTACCCGGCGCTCATGGTTGTCCATCCGGCCCGAGACCCGTGTGCGCCTGATTTCGGCCACCCGGAACATCGCCGCAACCGCCGCCGCAATGCGTTCCAGGGCTTCTCTCTCCAAGGTAACCCCTTCAAATCCTTCCGGGTATTCTTCTTCGATGAAGGCGGTTGTGATGTCGCCCGTGGCAAATCTTTCGTGATCCATTACCGCCGACAGGAACGGAAGGTTATGGCCGATCCCCTCAAGCTCAAAGCTGTCCAATGCGACCCGCATATGCTCAATCGCCGTCGCCCGGTCTGGTGCCCAGGTACACAGTTTGGCAATCATCGGGTCATAGTACATCGAGATCTCGCCGCCTTCATAAACACCGGTGTCATTACGCACGATCCGGGTTTCTTCAGTCACTTCAGCAGGGGGGCGATAGCGGCTCAGCCTGCCGATAGAGGGCAGAAAATTACGATAGGGGTCTTCTGCATAAAGCCGACTTTCGATGGCCCAGCCGGTGAGCTTTACGTCTTTTTGTGTGATTGTCAGCTTTTCACCGTTTGCCACCCGGATCATCTGTTCAACCAGATCAACACCAGTGATCAACTCGGTCACAGGATGTTCGACCTGAAGGCGCGTATTCATTTCGAGGAAATAGAAGTTGCGTTCACCATCAACGATAAACTCGACCGTACCGGCACTGGTATAACCAACAGCCTGCGCAAGAGCGACAGCCTCTTCGCCCATTTTCTTGCGCGTTGCTTCGTCAAGAAACGGGCTAGGTGCCTCCTCAATAACCTTTTGATTGCGCCGTTGGATCGAGCATTCACGCTCGCCCAAATAAATGCCGTTGCCGTGGGCATCACACAGAACCTGAATTTCGATATGGCGGGGCTGAGTGATAAACTTTTCAATGAAAATCCGGTCATCGCCGAAGCTGGCCGCAGCCTCGTTTTTTGAACTGGCAAAGCCCTCGCGCGTCTCATCCTCGTTCCACGAAATTCGCATGCCTTTGCCGCCGCCGCCGGCACTGGCCTTGATCATCACCGGATAGCCGACTTCACCGGCAATCTTTACCGCTTCATCCGCGTCAGCAATCTCGCCCAAATACCCGGGGACGGTATGAACACCCGCATCCTGCGCAATCTTTTTCGAGGTGATCTTGTCCCCCATCGCCTCGATCGCGCCTTTTGGGGGCCCGATAAAGACCACGCCTTCGGCCTCCAAGGCTTCAGCAAAGAGTTTGTTCTCGCTCAGAAAACCATATCCCGGATGCACCGCTTCGGCACCTGTTTCGCGGATCGCTGCCATCACCTTGTCAATTACGATATAGGATTGTGCAGCGGGGGGCGGACCAATATGCACCGCTTCATCGGCCATTTTCACATGCAGCGCATCACTATCCGCATCAGAATATATCGCGACGGTTTGGATGCCCATTTCCTGGGCGGA
>JAAEUB010000204.1 GCA_024227755.1 Paracoccaceae bacterium
ACGGCCCAGTTTTTTCGCAGCTCTTTGCGCCCTGACCAGAACTCAACAGCCATACCGGCGGCATAGGCGGCGCCTAAAGCGGTGGTTTCCGAAACTTTGGGACGTATCACCGGCACCCCCAGGATATCGGACTGAAATTGCATCAGCAATTCATTGCCGACCATGCCGCCGTCTACTTTGAGACGGGTCAGTTCAACCCCGGAATCTTTGTTCATGGCTTCTACAATATCGCGGGTTTGATAGGCGCTGGCCTCCAGAACCGCCCGGGCGATGTGCCCTTTGTTGACATAACGGGTCAAGCCGACGATCACACCGCGTGCATCGGAACGCCAGAA
The DNA here is from genome assembly GCA_024227755.1 of Paracoccaceae bacterium. Lineage (GTDB taxonomy): Bacteria > Pseudomonadota > Alphaproteobacteria > Rhodobacterales > Rhodobacteraceae > JAAEUB01. The sequence continues at coordinate 336 of JAAEUB010000204.1, forward strand.
GGGCGCAAAAAGACCGGAAAAAGCGGGCACGAAATAGGTGCCGCCGTTATCTTCTACGGTTGCGGCCAATGTCTCTATTTCCGGCGCCTCTGAAATCAGTCCGAGATTGTCCCGCAGCCACTGCACCAGGGCGCCGGTAATGGCGATGGAGCCTTCCAGGCAGTATACCGGCTGTTGGTCATTGATCTGATAGCCCATGGTAGTGAGCAAGCCTTGACGGGAGGGTACGGGAGTGTGACCGGTATTCAACAAAAGGAAAGAACCCGTCCC
>JAAEUB010000205.1 GCA_024227755.1 Paracoccaceae bacterium
ATGGGCTGAAATTGTCTTTCACTGGTATAAACCACCCTACAATATGCCAGGCAAATCCAGCTGGTTTTCCCGTGCACAATCCAGCGCCGTTTGGTAACCCGCATCGGCGTGGCGCATGACGCCGGTGGCCGGATCGTTCCATAGCACCCGCTCGATGCGCCGGTCTGCATCTTCGCTGCCATCGCAGCAGATGACCATGCCGGAATGCTGGGAGAAACCCATGCCGACGCCGCCGCCGTGGTGGATTGAAACCCAGGTTGCACCCGATGCACAATTGAGCAGGGCGTTGAGCAGCGGCCAGTCTGAAACCGCGTCGGAACCGTCTTTCATTGCTTCGGTTTCCCGGTTGGGCGAGGCAACGGAGCCGGAATCCAGATGATCGCGGCCGATCACCACCGGCGCTGAAAGTTCGCCGGTGCGCACCATCTCGTTGAATGCAAGGCCAAGCCGGTGACGCTGGCCGAGGCCAACCCAGCATATGCGGGCGGGCAACCCCTGAAATGAAATGCGCTCCCGGGCCATGTCGAGCCAGTGGTGCAGGTGCTGGTCATCGGGGATGAGCTCCTTTACCTTGGCGTCGGTCTTGTAGATATCTTCCGGGTCACCAGAAAGCGCGCACCAGCGAAACGGACCAATGCCACGACAGAACAGGGGCCTGATATAGGCGGGTACAAAACCCGGAAATGCAAAGGCGTTTTCCAGCCCTTCCTCCAGCGCCACCTGGCGGATGTTGTTGCCATAGTCGAGGGTCGGTATCCCCCGGTTCCAGAATTCGACCATTGCTGCCACATGAATTTTCATCGAAGCGCGGGCAGCCTTTTCCACCGCCTGCGGGTCATTTTCACGCTTCTCGCGCCATTCTCCGAGACTCCAGCCCTTTGGCAAATAGCCGTTGATCGGGTCGTGTGCGGAAGTCTGGTCGGTTACCATATCCGGTTTGATACCGCGGCTTGCAAGCTCGGGGAATATGTCAGCGGCATTGGCAAGCAGGCCGACAGATTTTGCCTCTCCCGCTTTGGTCCATTCTTCAATCATTGCCAGCGCTTCATCCAG
>JAAEUB010000206.1 GCA_024227755.1 Paracoccaceae bacterium
GGGTGTGGCGATGACGATGACTGCCGGATCGGCGGCGGTATCAAGGGACAGCCCGCCAGTATTCAACAACATACTTGCCTATAAGGATGAAGTGGTTGGCTGGATGAAAAAGGTCAGCGATGCCTGCCACGAGCACGGCTGCGCGGTAATGATTCAACTGACCCATCTGGGGCGCAGAACCGGCTGGAACAAGGGTGACTGGCTGCCAGTGGTCTCACCTTCCCACTCCCGGGAGCCAGCACACCGGGCTTTTCCCAAGCAAATCGAGGATTGGGATATTACCCGGATTATTGTTGATTATGCCGATGCGGCAGAGCGGATGCAGGCGGCGGGTCTCGATGGAATTGAATTGCAGGCCTATGGTCATTTGATGGACCAGTTCTGGTCGCCCTTGACCAATACACTTGAAGGACCTTATGGGGGTTCGCTTGATAACCGTCTGCGGTTCACATTTGAAGTGCTGAATGCGATCCGCAAGCGGGTCGGTGCTGAATTTATTGTAGGGGTGCGATACACGGCTGATGAGGTGAGCGAAGGGGGAATTTCAGTCGCGGAAGGTATTGAAATCTCGAAACTGCTGAAAGACAGCGGGCAGGTTGATTTTCTCAATGTTATTCGTGGTCACATCGATACGGATCCGGCCTTGACTGACGTCATCCCCGTTCAGGGCATGAAGAGTGCGCCGCATCTGGATTTTGCCGGTGAGATCCGCAAAATTACCGGCATGCCGACTTTCCATGCTGCCAGAATACCTGATGTGGCAACCGCCCGACACGCGATTGCATCGGGTCTGCGGGATATGGTCGGTAGGAGCAGGGCGCATATGGCCGACCCGCATCTGGGGCGCAAGATTGTTGAAGAACGTGAAGATGACATGCGGCCCTGCGTCGGCGCCACCTATGGTCTTGATCGTATTTATCAGGCGGGCGATGCA
>JAAEUB010000207.1 GCA_024227755.1 Paracoccaceae bacterium
CGAATACCTCGGCCACCGCGGCAAGCTCGGGCTCTGACCTTAACGGTATGGCAGCACTTGATGCCTGCGACCAGATCAAAGACCGGCTGATCGGCTTTGCCGCTGAACGCTGGCAGGTTGGCCGCGACGCGGTTGTCTTTACCGCAGCGGGAGTGCAGGTCGGCAGCGAAACCGTGCCGTTCAACGACTTCATCAAACAAGCCTATATGGCCCGCGTCCAGCTTTCGGCAGCCGGGTTTTACAAGACCCCGAAAATTCACTGGGACCGGGATCAGGGCAAGGGCCGTCCGTTCTATTACTACGCCTATGGGGCGTCTGTATCCGAGGTGTCGATTGACACGCTGACCGGCGAATATCAGGTCGACCGGGTGGATGTGCTGCATGATGTGGGCAAATCGCTCAACCCGATCCTGGACAAAGGCCAGGTTGAGGGGGCTTTCGTGCAGGGCATGGGCTGGCTGACCACCGAGGAATTGTGGTGGGACGACGCGGGATGTTTGAAAACCCATGCGCCATCGACCTATAAAATCCCGCTGGCGTCCGACAAGCCGAAGGTATTCAACGTGGAACTGGCCGACTGGTCGGAAAACCGTGAACTGACGATCAAGCGCTCCAAGGCTGTGGGCGAGCCGCCGTTCATGCTGGGGATCAGCGTTTTTGAGGCCCTGTCCATGGCGGTGGCGTCGGTCGCCGACTACACCGAATATCCGCGCATGGAGTCGCCTGCGACGCCGGAGCGAGTGCTGATGGCGGTCGAAAGACTGCGCCACAGCTAAGAAGAATACCCCAGAAAAACAAACAGATAACCGCTGTGGAACACTGCAGCGGGCGGGGAAAATCAGAAAAGACTAAGGGGCTTCGGTTTTCATTCTTTCCGGGTGAAATGTGAAGCCCTGAGTAAGGCCCTAAAGTGGCTGCGTTTTGTACTCGTTCAGTAAAACTGAACACGCCCAAAGCGCGCTAGGTCGGGGAGAGCTGACCAGAAACTTGAAAAAGGGGAAGCGTGATGAGCGTTTCATACACATACAAGCTGTTTCACCGCAGCGATTACAGTACCTACTGGGCGCTTTTTACTGATAACCTGATCAACCTGATGGTGCTCTCGGGCATCTGTCAGTTTGTCTTCCAAATGCCCGCCGAGATCGTTTTTGGCCGCATCGTTCCGGGTGCCGCCGTGGCGATTCTGGCCGGGATCGCGGTTTACACTCTGATGGCCAAACACGTGGCCAACAAAGAAGGGCGCGACGTGACTGCGCTGCCTTACGGCATCTCCACACCGGTGATGTTCGTTTACCTATTTGGCGTAATCGGCCCAATCTTTTGGGCCACCGGCGATGCGACGCTCGCTTGGCAGGTTGGGATCGGCGCGGGCTTCATGGGAGGTATTGTTGCCGCCCTTGGCGCGTTTGTCGGACCGTTCCTGAAGAAAGTCACCCCACGTGCCGGGATGCTGGGCACCCTTTGTGGTATCGCGCTTGTGTTCATCGGCACGGTGCCACTGGCTGAGGTTTTTGAAAACCCGATCATCGGTTTTGCCTCGCTGACCATCATCCTGTGGGGTCTTGTTGGCCGCTTCCGGCTGCCGATGGGCATTCCGGCCGGTCTGCTGGCCTTGGGTGTTGGCACCATCGTGGCGTTGATCATGGGCGACAGTTCGTTCAGCGCGGATGGTCTGGGCTTTTATCCGCCGGTTCCGTACTTTGGCGACCTAATTGCCGGTATCCAGCACCTGTTTGCCAATCCCGAACTGCTCCTGGTTCTGGTGCCGGTGCAGATCTACAACTTCATCGAAACCATGAACAACGTGGAAAGTGCCGAGGCTGCGGGCGATCACTACCCTGTTGCCGCCTGTCAGGTGACGGACGGCGAGGGTACTATGATCGGCGCGCTGTTCGGTTCGCCGTTCCCGACCACGGTTTACATCGGCCATCCCGCTTACAAACGCATGGGCGCGCATGCCGGTTATATTATCGGTGTCGGCCTGACCTTTGCCGTTGCGGCCTTCTTTGGCCTGCTGGTGTTCCTGAATAACCTGATCCCTCTGGCTGCTGCTGCGCCGGTTCTGGTGTTTGTCGCGATTTCGCTGATGACCAATACAGCTGCCAGCGTGAAGCCCAGCCACATGGCCGCTGTCGCGATTGCGATGATGCCGCATGTGTCAAGCTTCCTGATGGTTAAATGGGGCTCGATGATGAACGCTCTGGGCTCTGTTGGGGCCGAAGGCCTGCCGCGGCTGGGGGATGAGGCGCTGACCGCTGCGCTGTTGCAGCAGGGGGCGCATTTTGAAGGCCATCTGGCGCTGAGCCAGGGGGCGATCCTGTCAGGCCTGATATGGGGGACGATTGCTGCCTCGGTGATTGACGGGCGGTTCCGCAACGCTGGCGGTTTTGCCATTGCTGCTGCCGTGATGTCTGCCATCGGCATAATCCATGGCGCAAGCCTGCATATGCCGGTGCTTTCGGGCATCACCATCGGCTATCTGATCGCGGGCGCGTTCCTGCTGATCTACCCGCTGACCCTGAAAGAGGGGCCGGAAGTAGACGAGGATGCGGCGCTTGAGGCGATACCTGCGGAGTGATCCGTCGAAAAATCAGAGTGACAAGAGCGGGCCCTGCGGGGCCCGCTTTTTGGAATTGGCGGCTGAAAGTCAGCCTTGAAGCCATAGTGCTACGACGCCAAGTACTTAGAGCATTTCCGGTTTACTTTGGACCATATCCAGCTGCTGCGAAGAAGTTTGCGCA
>JAAEUB010000208.1 GCA_024227755.1 Paracoccaceae bacterium
AGTTGGCGTTCGGTGGAAAACTTTCTTTTCAGATCCGCCTGCTGATCCTTGGTCAAAGCCAGGGTTAATTTTTCGAACCAGCCGTCGATGGATTTTTTATCAACCTCTTGGGGTACGTGGCGGGCTTCGTACAGAAGCGGCACCACGGCCCCGTCCTTCACGGCCCGCGCGATGGTGTAGGCCGGCTGAAAAAGATCGCCGAACTGGGCAAAGGCATTCTTTTTGGCCGATTTTGCCAGGGGCGTGCCGGTAAAAGCGATAAAACAGGCACCTTTCAAGGCCAGCCGCATGCGGGCATGCTGTTCGCTGTATTGACTGCGGTGTCCCTCATCCACCAGCACGAAGGTGTTGCGATCGACCTGAAGGCTTTTGTTTGAAGCGGCCACCGCAAACTTGTGAATAAGAGTGGTGACGATATGGGTGCGATGATCCTGCAGCAGTTCAACAAGATGTTTGCCGGTATTGGCCTGTTCCGGCTCCAGGCTGCAAGCGCGAAAGGTTCCGCAGATCTGGTCGTCCAGGTCGATTCGGTCGGTCACCAGAATGATTTTGGGGTTGGCGATATTCGGGTGCAGAGCCAGCGACTTGGCCAGCATCACCATGGTCAGGGATTTGCCGCTGCCCTGGGTGTGCCAGACCACGCCGCCCGGTCGCGGTCCAACAGAATGGTCGCTTAAAACCCGCCTGGTGATGTCATGAACCGTAAAATACTGCTGATAGCGAGCAATTTTTTTGGTGCCGTTGTCAAACAAAATAAATTTATAGGCCAGCTCCAGCAGACGCTCGGGCCGGCACAGGGCATGAAGGGCGCGATCCTGTTCGTAAATTTCGCGCCCCTGGTCGAGAATCACGCGGTAATCGCTTTTGACATCTGCAAAGGGGCCGGACAGCAGCAGATCGGCATCCTTTTGACCCAG
>JAAEUB010000209.1 GCA_024227755.1 Paracoccaceae bacterium
GGCTGGAAATGGCTGAAAAGTGGCAAGCCATTCCCTGCCCTTTCGCGTTATGTTTTCAGGGCGTTGTCGCTCGTTGTCGCAGCCTTTGGCTTGGCACTTCTGGCTGGCTGGGTCGGCCCGGAAATGCGCACCGATACGCTGTGGTTCATCGTGCTGCTTTACGTCGCGCCAATTGCCGTCGGTCTCTGGATCATCCAGGGGCGCAAAACCATGCACATATTCATCGGCATTCTGCTCAACGTCTTTGGCACCGCAATCATGCAGCTGGCCAACAGCTGGGCCGGTTTCATGATGAGCCCGGTCGGCGTTGAAGGTGGCATTTTTGTCGGCACTGTCTGGCAGGCCTTCGAAAATATTCTGGCTACACCGATCGCGATCCACCGGATGCTTGGCAATCTGGCCTTTGGTGGTCTGGTGGCCGGATCTTACGCGGCGGTAAAGTTCATTTCGTCCACCACTGCCGAAGACCGGGCCCATTACGACTGGATGGGCTATATCTCAAACCTCGTGGCTATTGTTGCTTTGATCCCGCTACCCTTCGCCGGGTATTATTTGGGCCGCGAAGTCTATTCAACCAGCGCCGTCATGGGCAACAACATGATGGGTGGTGACTTCTCATGGACGTTCATCATCCAAGCGATGCTGGTTGGCTCTTTGTTCCTGATCTCGAACTTCTACCTCTGGAGTGGCATGACCCGAATTCCCGGTGCTCAACGCTATTACAAGTTCATCAAGTGGATTTTGCTGGCGATCATCCTGTCGCTCGCCGTATGGCTCACCCCGCACAACCTGCCGCTTTCCAGTCAGGAAGTGGGCGAAATGGGTGGCAGCCAATACCATCCGGTTCTCAAGTTCCTGGGTCTGATGCCGGCGAAAAATGCGGTGGTCAACCTGATCATCCTGGCCACTTTCTTTAGCTTCCTGCTGTATCGTCGCGGCAATATGGAAGATGCCGTATCGGTGCGCAAACAAGGCAAGGGTGCGATCATCACCATCGTTGTGATTGGTGCCATCGGCATTGCCATCGTTGCACAATACGCCTGGGTGATGCTGACCCTGGACCCTGCAACGCTGGATCTGCCCGCTGACCGGGCGCAGTATATCCGAACTATCGGATGGGCACTGGTCGCTGAATGTATTGCTGGCGTAATTGCCATTCTTCTGGCACTTGTCGACCGGGGCAAGCTGGGGCAAGGCTTGTACCTTGCGGCCACCACGCTGAATGTCACCGGCTTTCTTGGTGTCTACGGTTTCGTGGTCATGGAGAAAGCCTCGCCAGTGCTGCGCAACGTTGCGGTGTCGCAGTTCCTGCAACTGATTTCCTGCCTGATCCTTGTTGGCGTGATTGATGCCTTCCTGTTCAAACGCGCCAAGTCGCTTGGCCCGATGAAATGGGGCAAGATGACGACACGATCACAATACGCCCTGCTTTTGCTGACCATTGTCATCACCATGAACATGGGGCTGATGGGCTTTATCCGGTCCGGCCTGCGCGGAGACTGGCACATCTTCGGTGTCATGCGCGACACGTCTGACTGGGGTTCGACGCCCACCAACTTTGTCATGACCCAACAGGTTAGTGCCGCAGTGCTGTTATTCATGATCGGCTGTGCCTTCATGTTCTGGCTGGGCGGTGTCGCGGCCAAAGGCGGGGAGGAATAACCATGAATTCACCGATCCTGCGCATCTTTGGCTTTCTGCTGGTCGTCCTCGGGGTTTACCTGTGGATCGGATATTCAATCACTGCCCTGACCGGAGGTGGCGGTGATAGCAACGCTGCAGTCGAAATCACACCCGAAGGGGGCGAAGCGATTTACTGGGGCAAGGGTCGCTGTTTCACCTGCCACAGTGTTGGCGGTCAGGGCAGCGCGGTGCGTGGCCCGAACCACGGCCAGTTCGGTGAAAAGTTTCCGCTGCCAATGGGCGCGCGCGCGGTTGAGCGCGCTGCTGAACGCTCCGAAAAGGAGGGTATTGAGTTCACTGCCGTTGACTATGTCGTCGAAAGCATGGCCTCGCCCGGTGCCTATATTGTCGATGGTTACAAAAACGAAATGGCCGTGGTCTATGCGCCCCCAATCTCGCTTTCTCTGAAAGAGATCAAAGCCGTGGTCGCCTATTTGATGGCTCTGGGTGGTGATCTGGACATGGAAGCCATTGATACCAGCCCAAGCGGCGTGACTGCCGGACTTTACTCAAAGATCTCAGCCGCAGCGGAAGCAGGCGGTGGTGATCCCGAAGAGGGTCTGATCGTCTATGAGGACAACTGTCAGGAATGCCACATGATAGCTGATGATGGCGGTGGAGAGATTGGCCCAGATCTGACCGGTATCGCAGCCCTTGGGCTGGAGGCGATTTCCGATGCAATTCTGTCACCTGCCAAGGCCATTACCGAGGGTTTCGAGACCCATGTCGTGATCACCAAAGAAGGCCGTCAGTTCACCGGGTTGAAAACCCGCGACGAAGATGGCGAGGTCGATATCACCAATGCACTGGGCGACGAAGAAACCATTGGCCGTGCAGACATTGAAACGATCAGCATCGACGACACGGTCAGCATCATGCCCGATGACATCGCCGAGGTCATCACGGTCAAGGAATATCAGGACTTGCTGTCCTATCTGATGCTGCAAAAACCGGTTGAGGAGCAATAATGATGCGCAGAATTGGCACATTCCCGATCGTCGTTATTGTCCTAGTTGCTGTCTATGCGGCGGCCAAATGGGGCATCCCTGCGTTTTCGCGTCAGGTCACGGGGCTGCCGTTCCCGCTGCCGGTGCCGGGAACACTGATGCTCTTTTATATGACGCTGGCCGTCATCGCACTGTTCCTGATGGTGACCTTTTCCGAAGAGGGATTGACCGATTTCCTGCGGCCGATCAGGAAGCTGCTGAGCGGCGGCTATGGTCAGATTGCACGCGGTCTGGTGTTGTTAGCCGTACCCGCGATTGCCGCATGGCAGGTCTATGAACTGACAGTGCCACGTGCCCAGGTTCCGGCGAGTCTGCGTATTCAGCATCCGTCTTCGAATTTTCCGGTAAGTTCTGAAGGATTGCATAACCCCTTCGATGAGCCGCCAGAGGACGAGATCAATGTCTTCATCGAACAGGCCCGCGCCAATGAAGTCATCTTTGATCCGCAGGTTCAGGACGATATCGACGCATGGGCGGATGAGTGGGACCCAGATCACATCCTAGAGTTTCTGGCCGCCGCACCGGTCAAAGAGTTCCTGACACAGCTTGAAAACGACGAGGTCAGCCATGACATTGCCGAAGCGGCGTATCGGGAGAAAATCCTGTTCGAAGGCCGCGCGCTCTATGCGATGAACTGCCGCGCCTGTCACGGTGACAGCGTCGCGGGTGACGGGCCGATGGCGGATGGCTTCAAACTGCGCCCGATCAACTTTACAGACAATGGCACGATTGAGACCATTGTCGTCGGCTATACGTTTTGGCGGGTGGAAAATGGCGGGCCCGGTCTGCCAACCGAAGCAACCCCGTGGGATTCGGCGATGCCGGAATGGAAACTGTCGCTGACCGAAGAACAGCGCTGGAAGATCATTCAGGCGGAATACGATCTGGCCGAAAAAACCCCCCGCATTCCAGAGGGGCATGAATGATGCAGATGATTGACACATTAAAGACAGGCATCCTGGCGACTGTCACAGCCCTTGCCATGACTGCAACGGTGATGGCTTCACCCGTTCCCAGTGCGCCGATGCCGGAGGCCACAGAAGAATTTGTGGAAGCCGGCCGGGGGATATATCTGCGCCGATGCTCTTTCTGCCACGGTCTGTTGGGCGACGGCGAGGGGTCAGCGGCAAAGTACCTCGATCCGAGACCCCGCGATTTCACCTTGGGCACCTTCAAGTTTCGCACCACGCATAGTGGTGAGTTGCCAACCGACGAAGACCTGTTTCGCACTGTCAGCCGGGGTCTTGTTGGAACCGCAATGCAGTCTTTCGACAGGGACCTCATCAAAAACGGTTTAAGCGAGGAAGAACGCTGGCAGGTGATCTCATATATCAAGACTTTTGCCTATGAGTTCGAAGACCCAGAACTAGATCCGGTGGCCACTGGCAAGGTCATTTCCCTGCCGTCAAACCCGGCGCCCTACGACGCCGAGACCATTGCCCGGGGCGCGAAGGTGTTCGAAAAAGCACAATGCTGGAGCTGCCACGGAAAGCTTGGTCGCGGTGACGGAAACAAGGAATTCCGCGAGGATGACTGGGGCTTTCCAATCCGTATCCGCAACGTGACGCACCCCTGGAAGATCAAGGCGGGCGACAAGGTTGAAGACATCTATATGCGGTTCACTTCAGGCATCTCGGGAACACCGATGCCATCCTTTGTGAAAACACTTAAGGAAGACGAACGCTGGGACCTCGCAAACTACATCAAGTCGCTGCAACATCAGCTTACCAGCCATCAGACCCTGAAGGCGCGTCTGGTTGAAGGCGATCTGCCCGAAGACCCGACCGACCCGATCTGGAATGACGCAGAACCGATGGATGTCAGGCTGGCCGGACAAGTGGTGGGCGCGCCGCGCTGGCAGAACCCGAGTATCGAAATGGTGACCATACAAGCGGTGTTCAACGAAACCGATATCGCCTTTCGGATAACCTGGGATGACCCGTTCAAGGACGTGGTCCATGACCAGACACAAGAGTTCAATCCGGCGGAACTGACACAGGTTGGCGGCTTCAACTCATACGTGGAAGCAATCGACATGATCCCACGTGATCTGGAAACTTTCCGCGATTCCATCGCGTTGCAGTTTCCGGTGAAATCGCCCAGCGGAACCAAGAAGCCGCATTTCTTTCGCGGTTCGTCCTCGGGTCAGGTCTATCTGATGGTCTGGAAGGCCGATCAGGCCGAAGTCGGTGAGCGCGGAACCGAAGAAGGTAACGCGCGGGGCTGGAAACAGGCGATAAAGCCACAACCCGAAGACGCCCAGCAAGTCTTGGGTGGTGCGGTTTGGGATCAGGGCCGCTGGACGGTGGTGATGAAGCGACCGCTTCAGACCGGCGGGCGCGGGGATGTCCAGTTTGAACCCGGTGTCTTCATTCCGATGGCGCTGAATGCCTGGGATGGCTCAAACGGCGAACATGGTCTGATCATGAGCCTGAGCACCTGGTACTTCGTGTTTCTTGAGGCCCCGACACCCAACAAAATCTATATTTACGCGGTCCTTGCGTTCCTGATTACGGGCGGGCTGGGACTGTGGCTGACCAAAAAAACCATCAATGCAAAAAGGGACGAAAACGCGGGCGTTTGAAAAAACGCGGAATGAAAAAAACAAGGAGATGAAGATGAAGGGCATCCTCTCAACAGCGATCAGCCTGACCTGGCTTTTCGCGCTATCATCCGCAGGACAGGCGGACACGGCCGCCGGGCAAGCGGCTTTCGAAGCAAATGACTGCGTGTCGTGCCATTACACAGAAGGTCCTGCGCGGGAAAAAACGATCGAAGACCAACTGGCCAAGACCGGCCCGGAGCTTTGGTACGCCGGTGACAAGTTCAACCAGGACTGGCTGGTGCCCTGGCTTGCCGATCCGCAGCCGATCCGGCCGATGAAGTTCAACTCTCTGACGGAAGAAAACTCAGGGGATCATCCGGCATTGGGGGCCGATGACGCGACATCTGTCGCCGACTATCTGATGACGTTGACGTCCGGTGCTGTAGAAAGCGGAACGGTAAAGGTGAAGAAGAACGCCAAAGGGCGCCAGATTTTCACCAAAAAGATGCCCTGCAGCGGGTGTCACCAGTACCGTGGTCGCAAGGGGGAAACCCTTGGCGGGCGCTCGGGGCCATCTTTGACGGATGCAGGTCTGCGGCTGAACCCCGACTGGATTCTGGCCTATCTGAAACAACCTGAAACCTTCAAACCGGTGAAGATGATGCCGGTCTTCGTGGGGCTTCTGAGCGACAAAGACATGGCAAACGTCGCCAGCTATGTCGGCAATTTCAAACCTAAAAAGTGATGCAGGGAAGGAGACTGAGATGAAAAAGGTACTGACACTCGCATTCGCAGCCGGGCTGGCTTCCCAGACTGCAGCCCCCCCTGTCCATGCCGCCGAAACCGAAACGGTTTTCAGGTTTTACTGTGCGCAATGCCACGGACTGACCGGCAAGGGTGACGGGCCGAACGTGACCAAAGATTTCCCGGTCAGCCCGAGAAACTTCACCGATGCCACCGAGATGAGCAAACTCACCGATGCTGATCTGCGCAATGTCATTCTGGATGGTGGTCCGGCGGTGTCAAAATCCCCGATGATGCCGCCATGGGGGAAAACCCTCAGCGACGAGGAAGTCGACGGTCTGGTTGGATATCTGCGCGAGGTTTGCGCCTGTCAGGGTGGCTGAAACACCTCAAAAGACGAAGAAGTAGAGGATCAACAGGATGACCACAGTGTTCACCGCCAGCCCCATGAAGATGACGATATCGACGGGGCGGATTTTCTTGGGAAGGCGCATTTGGACTCCATTGATTTTTTGGGTCGGGGGTTCGGTTTCAAGCTACCCGATTTCGTGGTCTGCGTCCAACAGGATCGGAGTTGGATATGCCTGATGAAAAGAAAACAGGAGACCATCTGCGCCGGCTGGGCCCGCTCATCTTTATTATCACGCTGGTCATCGTGATCGAGTTTTTCTGGTGGTTCATGCATGGCTGAAAAACGCAAAGGAAACACACGATGACCATTGGAAGGCAAATCCTGTACTTTCTCGCCGCGGTGGCTGTCTGCGGAGTCGGGTTTCTGATTTTGGACCTGACATTGATGAACATGCAGGGCCTCGATTTGATTTTCAAAAACTGAGCCGAACGGAACAGATGACAAAGGTAATCCATTAAAAATGTTAAGAAAAATAGCCTCCATTGGTTTCTTCTTTGCGGTCTGTGCTGCGGTGGTCTTGGCATTGGGCGGGGAATTGTTTGTCGCTAAAGCGATAGCAGAGGAAGCCGCCAGTGCTGCCGGAGGATATGGCCCCGCACCGGTTCTGACCGAAGCGGATTATCCGAAGGTCTCCGGCATGAATGGCCGGTTGGTGGTTTGGGTCGTCGCGCAACTGCACCTTTGGTTTGCAGCTTTCGTGCTGGCGGTTCCGATCTTTGTTTTCATCATCGAAGCCATCGGCATGCGCACCCGTGACAAGCGTTATGACGATATGGCCTATGAGTTCATCAAGGTCTCCATTACCGCCTATTCTCTCACCGCGATCCTGGGCGGGCTTTTGTTGTTCGCGCTGATCATCTTCTACCCGCATCTGTTTGGCTACCTGTCGGTCATCTTCAAGGAAAGCATGATCTACTATGCGCTGTTGTTCTTTGCCGAAAGCGCGGTGCTTTATCTCTATTACTATGGCTGGCACTGGCTGCAGGGGGATATCCGCAAATGGATACACCTGACGCTGGGCCTTTTGCTGAATGCCGTCGGCACGACGCTAATGCTCCTGGCCAACGCATGGCTGCCCTTCATGATGAGCCCGGCAGGGGTTGATCCTGCGGGCGTCTTCAGCGGAGACAGCTGGGCCGCCATCCATAACTTCCTGTGGAACCCGATCAACATTCACCGCTTTGTCGCCAATATCGCCTATGGCGGATCAATCGTGGGTGCTTATGCCGCCTTCAAGTTCCTGACCGCGCAGAACGCTCAGGAAAAGGCGCATTACGACTGGATGGGCTATAACGCCAACTTCATCGCCATCTGCGCGCTGTTGCCCCTGCCATTTGCCGGGTATTACCTCGCCGCCGAGATCTACGCCTCTAGTCAGCAGATGGGCATCACGCTTATGGGGGGTATCTTTGCGCGGTTGTTCATCATCCAAGCCGTGCTGA
>JAAEUB010000210.1 GCA_024227755.1 Paracoccaceae bacterium
AGATTTTCAGGCGGCGCCCAAAGCCCACAAATTCGGACCTGAAAAAATGGGGCTGGAAACTCTGCCTTACCCGCTTCATAATGTAACTTCTATCTACGCGCCGGATACCGGCCCAACGAGAAAATAAAGGAAAAAAGCGATGGCTGGCGACAAACAGAACCTGCAAGACGCATTTTTGAACCATGTTCGAAAGTCCAAAGTTCCGGTTACAATCTTTCTGATCAATGGCGTTAAGCTTCAGGGGGTTATTTCGTGGTTCGATAATTTCTGCGTTCTTTTGAAACGCGACGGACAATCTCAGCTGGTTTATAAGCACGCAATCTCGACAATCATGCCAGGTCAGCCGATCAATCTTTATGATGGTGACGAAAGCTGAACAACTGAAAGTCGTTTTCATATTCCCGCGTCAGGGAAGTGAAAATGACCCGCTAAGGTGCGAGGCGCGATCATTTTTCAATTACTATTTTGGTCAAGAGCATGAAAACCGATTCTGTTGATCGCACCGAGCAAGCGACCCGCGCCTGGGTACTCTACCCTGACCTGACCCGTAATGCGGACCGGCGCCCGCCGGGGCCAGCCCTTGAGGAGGCCGTGGCCTTGACCGAAGCGATGCCGGGGATGGAGATTGCCGGCAGCACCATTGTCCCGCTGGCCAAGCCAAAGCCCGGCACCCTGTTCGGCACCGGTAAACTGGCCGAGCTTGCGGTGCTTTTTGAGGCAGCCGAGGTTGAATTGGTCCTGATCGACGGGCTGGTGTCACCGGTGCAGCAACGCAATCTGGAAAAAGAATGGGGCGTCAAACTTCTCGACCGCACCGGACTTATTCTTGAGATTTTTTCTGATCGCGCCCGTACCCGCGAAGGTGTGTTGCAGGTCGAAATGGCAGCCCTTAGCTATCAGCGTACCAGGCTGGTGCGCGCCTGGACCCATCTTGAGCGCCAACGCGGCGGGCTCGGCTTTGTCGGCGGACCCGGCGAGACCCAGATCGAGGCTGACCGGCGCGCGATTGACGACCAGCTTACCCGACTTCGCCGTCAACTGGCGAAAGTAGTAAAAACCCGCGCCCTGCACCGCAAAGCCCGCGCCAAGGTACCCTATCCGATCATCGCGCTGGTGGGATATACCAACGCAGGCAAATCCACCCTATTCAACCATCTGACCGGGGCGAAAGTGATGGCGAAAGACATGCTTTTTGCCACTTTAGACCCAACCATGCGCCAGATCGAGCTGCCGGGAAAAACGACTGCGGGGGCGGGTCGCAAGGTGATCTTGTCCGACACGGTGGGCTTCATCTCGGACCTGCCAACCGAACTGATCGCTGCCTTTCGTGCCACGCTTGAGGAGGTGCTGGAGGCAGACCTGATTTGCCATGTGCGCGACGTCAGCCATGCGGAAACCACTGCGCAGGCCGCAGACGTGGAAAAAATCCTTGATGATCTCGGCGTTGACAGGGATACGCCCCGCATTGAGGTCTGGAACAAGATTGACTTGCTGGATCCCGAGGCCCGCAACGCGCGTCTGGTCGAGGCTGAGAGGCGCGAAGACGCCTTTGCCATTTCTGCTGTGACCGGCGAAGGCATGGACGATCTGGTGGCCGCTTTAGGGAATGCACTTGGCGAACCACAAAGCACCGTGACCCTTCTGCTGCCCTTTTCCGAGGGTCGCAACCGCGCCTGGCTGTTTGAACGCGGCGTGATTGACGATGAGGCAGCTCAGGAAGACGGCTGGAAACTGACCATCACCTGGACCGCACGCGAAGAGGCGGAATACCGGGCGCTAACCCCCTAACTGCGTGCAATCTGGCCAGCAACAAACGTATCCTGTTTGCAGTAATGGTGGAAAAGCGGGACTAAGCGGAACTTCGCTGCATCTGCGCCAATGGCTTCCTTGGCAAGCGTGGACCGGACTAGCGGCTGTTCAACATCCGGCCCGGGCAGATCAAACATCACCTCGAGTTTGCCGATGGCCGACCCGTCAAGCCACTCTAACACGATACCTCAAGTGCTCAAATGCGCAATTTTGGAGCGCTCGGTTTTAACCTGAGGATCGATCTTGCTGCTACGAAAGCACGTGATTGGCCCTGTCAGGAGGGCATTACCTAGCCGAGGAGTGACCCGACCAGGTGATTGCAGCCTGGTGCGATTTCTTTGACACCGCAGACTGACTGCTCCAAAGATCAGTCACTATTCCGGCACGGCCAGTGGCCCGAAGATCAACGC
>JAAEUB010000211.1 GCA_024227755.1 Paracoccaceae bacterium
ATTCCTGCCTGCACAGGCGATGGCGGCACGTGCTACACCCTATCTTGACGGGTTGCACCCGGCGCAGCGCGCGTCGGGTGAGGCCTGGGATGGGCCGGTCGTCATGCAGGCGGAGGCTGGCACCGGCAAGACCAAGGCGTTAACCACCCGGATCGCGCATCTTTTAAACACCGGAACAGCGCGCACTAACGAAATCCTGGCCGTCACCTTCACCAACAAGGCCGCGCGCGAGATGAAGAATAGGGTGGCGGAGCATTTGGGGCAAACGGTCGAGGGGATGCCGTGGCTGGGTACGTTTCATGCGATTTGTGTGAAACTCTTGCGCCGACACGCTGAACTTGCCGGGCTGAAATCGAACTTCACCATTTTGGATACTGACGACCAGATACGGCTGCTCAAGCAACTGATCCGGGCTGAAAACATTGACGACAAACGCTGGCCCGCGCGGCTTTTGGCTGGAATAATAGACAATTGGAAAAACCGTGCCTGGACGCCGGGAAATGTGCCTGTGGCTGAAGCTTCGGCCTATAACGGACGCGGGGTGGACCTTTACCGGGCCTATCAGGAGCGGTTGAAAACTCTGAACGCGGTCGATTTTGGTGATTTGCTGCTGCATGTGGTGACGATCTTTCAGGCCCATCCTGATGTGTTGAAGAGATACCAAAGCTGGTTTCGTTATATCCTTGTGGACGAGTATCAAGATACCAACGTGGCGCAATATCTGTGGTTGCGTCTGCTGGCGGCTGAGCACAAAAACATCTGTTGCGTCGGCGATGACGATCAGTCGATTTATGGCTGGCGCGGGGCCGAGGTCGGCAATATTTTGCGCTTTGAACAGGATTTTCCTGGCGCTGAGGTGGTGCGCCTTGAACAAAATTACCGCTCAGGGCCTCATATTCTGGCGGCTGCATCGGCGGTTATTGCCGGCAATAAGGGCAGGCTGGGTAAAACCCTGTGGACGGATGAGACCGAGGGCGAAAAGCTTCGCCTGATCGGTCATTGGGATGGTGACGAGGAAGCGCGCTGGGTCGGGGATGAGATAGAGGATGCTCAAGCCGGACGGGGCCGATATAAATTCAGAACAAACCCAAGATCTCAAGATTTTGAACAAGAGCGCGACCGGCTCGCCAAAAACGCTGCGGCACAGCACAGCGTTGGCGTTCCACCTGGTCTCGCGGGAAATCCCGAACGAGACCACAAGACAAGGCGGCTCACAAATCAGAATTCTGCTTTCGGGCATTCCCTAGAAGAAATCG
The DNA here is from genome assembly GCA_024227755.1 of Paracoccaceae bacterium. Classification (GTDB taxonomy): domain Bacteria; phylum Pseudomonadota; class Alphaproteobacteria; order Rhodobacterales; family Rhodobacteraceae; genus JAAEUB01. The sequence continues at coordinate 1,257 of JAAEUB010000211.1, forward strand.
CCATCCTCGTGCGCGCCAGCCACCAGATGCGCGCCTTTGAGGACCGGTTTTTGACCATCGGACTGCCCTACCGTGTTATCGGTGGCCCGCGGTTTTACGAGCGATTGGAAATCCGCGATGCCATGGCCTATTTCCGGCTGGCTGTGTCGCAGGATGATGATCTGGCCTTTGAGCGTATTGTGAACACCCCACGCCGGGGGCTGGGTGACAAAGCGGTGCAGACAATCCAACAGGCGGCGCGCCAAAACGGCGTGTCGCTGGTGGAAGGGGCACGGATCTGCGTTGAAAGCGGGTTGATCAAGGGCAGGGGCGGCAAGGGGTTGGCCGAATTGGTCGCTGGCCTGGATCGATGGCGCATGCAGCTGCGCAACGAGGCCGACACCCATGTGGAAATGGCCGAGGTCATTTTGGAAGAAAGCGGCTATACCGATTTTTGGCAAAATGACAAAACCCCCGAAGCACCGGGGAGGCTGGAAAACCTCAAGGAACTGGTGAAGGCGCTGGAAGGGTTTGAGAACCTGCAAGGCTTTCTTGAGCATGTCAGCCTGATCATGGATAATGAGACCGAGGCGGGCGAGGAAAAAGTTACAATCATGACCCTTCACGCCGCCAAGGGGCTGGAATACCCCGTCGTGTTTCTTCCGGGTTGGGAGGACGGGCTTTTCCCTTCGCAGCGCTCAATGGATGAAAGCGGCCTCAAGGGTCTCGAAGAAGAACGTCGTCTGGCTTATGTCGGTATCACCCGTGCTGAAGAAGTGTGTACGATTTCTTTTGCGGCCAACCGGCGCGTATACGGCCAGTGGCAAAGCCAGCTTCCCAGCCGTTTTGTCGATGAACTGCCCGCGGAACATGTGGACGTGCTGACACCTCCCGGTCTTTACGGTGGCGGCTACGGTGCCGCGGCCCCTTCGACGCTTGAGGAAAAAGCCGCCCGCGCTGATGCTTATAACTCGCCCGGCTGGCGACGGATGCAATCGCGAAGCAATGAGCGGGGAATGGCAACGCCCAGCGAGGCGCGCGGCATTGTTATTGATCTTGAGGCAGTGTCGGCATTTTCCACAGGCGACCGGGTTTTCCATCAGAAATTCGGCTATGGCAATATAACCGGGATCGAAGGCGATAAACTCGACATCGCTTTCGATAAAGCCGGGGAAAAGAAGGTGGTGGCGAAGTTCATCGTCGCCGCTGAAAACGCCGACGATGTGCCTTTTTAGGCGCGGGTGACGGGTGCGATGGCCAGAAATATGATTGCCGGGTAAAAGGCAAGCGCTGTTGGAATGAAGCGAAGGCTATGGCAGCTTTGAGCCTATTCTGTTGAAAAACTCCGATTTCCAACAAAATCTGAAAAAATTACCCACACAGCGCAACTGAAGAATTTTTGCGAGGGGTTCGGCCAAAATGGGCTTCCGGCCCCAGCGCGGCGTCTAGGAACCTTTCACTGCGATCTTCTAGAAGTTTCAGCAAAGGCGTGCTTTTGGCGGAAAATCTCCTGTTGATCTGTGCCCTTGCTGCTGATTCAATTGTCCCATTGATATAGGGGATTGATTGCGATGATGGGACCACGTCAGGAAGCACAAACCGCTCTATTCTATGACTTCTCGATAGAAGTCCACGTCCCGGCCGATCATGTGTTGCGAGCGATTGATGGCGTCATTGATCTGTCCAGCGTTCGGATGCATCTGACTGAGTTCTATAGCTCCACTGGCCGCCCGTCGGTCGATCCTGAGTTGATGATACGGATGCTACTGGTTGGATACGTCATGGGCATTCGCTCAGAACGGCGGCTCTGTGAAGAGGTCCACCTGAACCTTGCATATCGTTGGTTCTGCAAGATGGATTTGTCGGACCCAATTCCGGATCACTCGACATTCTCCAAGAACCGACACGGTCGTTTCCGCGACAGCGCTGTGCTGCGTCATGTGTTTGAGACGGTCGTCGCACAGTGCATTGAGGCAGGTTTAGCAAGCGGTCAAAGATATGCGGCCGATGCCAGCATTATTGCTGCTGACGCCAACCGTCAAAAATCCACACCAAAGGCCGACTGGGACCCTCAGGCCATTGACCCGAATGAAGCGCCACGCGCAGTTCGAGAGTATCTCGACACATTGGACGACGCAGCTTTTGGCGCGGCCAGCCCGGTTGTACCCAAGTTCATCTCGCATTCAGATCCAGCATCTCAATGGACAGGAGCGCGTGGTGGCCCTGCATACTTTGCGTATTCCACCAACTATCTCATAGATACGGATAATGCTGTGATCCTGGACGTTGAGCCCACGCGATCCATTCGGCAGGCCGAGGTAGGCGCGGTCCGAACCATGATTGATCGGGTGCAGGAAAAGCATGATCTCAAACCTGAGCGCCTGATCGCAGACACCGCTTATGGCTCAGGGCCAATGCTGGATTGGTTGGTCGAGAAGCGTGGGATCGCACCGCATATACCTGTCATAGATAAGTCGGGCCGCAAAGATGGAACATTCGAGCGAGCCGACTTCACCTTTGACGCCGAGAATGATCTATACATCTGTCCGGGCGGCAAAGAACTCAAACAATACCGCCGTGCATATAAAACACCGCGAACAGGCGCAAACAAAGACGAGACGATCCGTTATCGCGCCCGCAAACCAGATTGTGATGCCTGTCCATTAAAGCCCCGCTGCTGCCCAAAAGAACCGCAGCGCAAAGTCACCAGATCAACCTTCGAGAGTTCTCGCGATGTTGCACGCCAACTGGCCCAGACAAAGCAATACAGTGTCTCATGCAAACTGCGCAAAAAGATTGAAATGTCCTTTGCCCATCTCAAACGCATTCACGGTCTTGGCAGGCTCAGATTACGTGGTCCTTGCGGCGCACATGACGAATTTATCCTCGCTGCAACCGCCCAGAACCTCAAAAAATTGGCGAAACTGGCTCCAAATCAGAACCGCTTTGGAAAAGCCGCGTAAAATAGCGACTTAGCCAGATTGCCCAAAGCCCAACAGCTCAGAAACCATCGAGTTTTTCAACAGAATAAGCTCGCAGCAGTCGTTGGTAATGCGCATGGAATATGACCGGTGTTGAAAAGCGAACGACCGAGAGTGACCG
>JAAEUB010000212.1 GCA_024227755.1 Paracoccaceae bacterium
CGCGCAATATCAAACAACCGGGCGGCCGGTGGGCTGACACGCACCGACGCGGGCCTGAACGCCAAACCAATGCCCGCCGACAGAACCAAAAGACAACTGCCACACCCGTGCCCGCGCGGGCAAATCAAGGTGTGACTGAGTCGCGAGACGCCGACAATGCAGAAAAGAAACCAGCAGCCGGTGACACCAGTATCGCCACGCGCCGCTTACATAGGTGGCAAGAAGGTTCTCTCAAAGGCCCTTATTGAGCGGATCAATCAGACACCGCACACCGGCTATGCTGAGGCGTTCGTCGGCATGGGTGGCGTGTTCCTGCGCCGGGATAGCAAACCGCGGCAGGATGTGATGCCGGGCCGCCACACTCCATGCAACACGGCCATTTTGTGGCTACATTGCCCGCAAATGCCGTTGCAATCATGTTCGGCTATCGTTTATAAGCGAGTGTCTTGTCTGAATCATGATGGGGTTGTGATTTGCCGGCAAGCGGGGCGACTGAATCCTGAGGATGAACCGGTCATGTTGTATGAGCAATTGGCAGCCAGCGATGAAATCCGGCACAAGGACATTGATGCGGGCAGGATAACCGTTTCGCGGTCGGGCACGTTGCGCCAGGCGTTGTTACTGTCGGCGGCGGCCGGTGCGATGTTCCTCGGCTACGGGCGCACCGCGCGGGCGCAGTCCTATTCACCAACAGCACCGACATGTACGGTTAGTGGCACGACGGTGACCTGTACCGGCGATCTGTCCGTAGGCGTCGATGTCGACGGTGGGGCCGGCACCTACACCACGCTTGATGTCAATACGCTGACCACCGATATCGCTCCGGCCGGCGGAACAAGAGGGATCGAATTCACCGGTGATGGTGACATCACCATCACCAGCGATACCGGTGATTTCGAAATCATGACCGAGAATGCCGACGGGATTTTTGCGCATTCCAGGGGCGGCGGCGCAGTAGAGGTCACCCAGACGGGCGACATCACCACGGAAGGTGACGAGGCCGAGGGGATTTTTGCGTATTCCAGGGGCGGCGATATCAGTGTCACACTGAAGGGCGGCACCATCACCAGCGCCTTGTCCGAAGCTATTGAATTCCACGGTGGCGCAACCAACAGGCTGACGATCTACAATGAAGTGACGGTTTCCGGAGACACGGCCAATGACAGGGCCGATGTGCTGGGCGGCGATTACGACGAGACGATCAACAATTATGGCACATTCACCGCCGCCGGTATCATCGATCTGGGCGATGGCGCCAATGCCTTCAACAATATGGAAGGTGCTACGTTCAATTCCGGAACGTCCGTGAACCTCGGCGACGGCAACCTGTTCACCAATGCGGGCGACCTGTCGCCGGGCGGGGCAGACGCGGTGCAGGTCACTGCTCTGACCGGTGATTTCCTCAATAGCTCCACCGGCAGCTTCACCGTCACCATCGATGAGACAGCAAATGTGCCGAACGACCGTCTCGATGTGAGCGGCAGTGCAATCATCAATGGTGGTACGGTTGCAGTCTCGGGAACAGCTTTGGATGGCGAAACCTATACGATTTTGACAGCCGGTGATGGTGTAACGGGGACCTTCGACAACCTGACCGGTGTGATCGACACTCTGTTTGTAGACTATTTCCTCGAATACGATACGACCAACGTCTATCTGTCCTCCAACGTCAATGGCGACAGTTTCTGCGACTTTGCCTCGACGGCCAACCAGTTGGCTGTGGCCTGCGACGGCCTGGACAGTCTTTCGATCGACAGCGACCTGGCGCAGGCGGTTCTGGCGCTGACGACGACCGTGGAAGCACAGGCGGCCTATGAGGCGTTGTCTGGAGAAATCAATCCGTCCCTCAAGGGCGCGCTGATGGACAACGGCCAAAGACAGGTCCAGGCCATCAACAGCCGCATGCATGCGGCCTTTTCCAATGGCGATACACAGACATCGACCGCCGCCTTCGGCAATCTGTCGCAGCTTGCCGATGGCCATAACGGCTTCTGGATGACCGGTTATGGCTCGTGGGGCGATACCGACGCCACATCCAACACTGCGCAGATGGACAATGATCTGGGCGGTGTGGTCTTCGGCATCGACCGTGAACTGGCCGAGCGCTGGCGCTTCGGGGTGCTCGGTGGCTACAGCCAGAGCGATGTGACGCAGAGCGCCCGCTCCTCCTCCGGTTCGGCCGATACCTGGTCAATGGGTATTTACGGCGGGGCGGAAGCCGGGGCCACCGGCATCAGCTTCGGCGGTATCTATAACTGGCATTCCATCGACACGGCCAGATCGGTCAGCTTCACCGGGTTCTCCGAAAGCCTGTCGGCGAGCTATGAGGCGCAGAGCTGGCAGCTGTTTGCCGAGGCCGGCCACAAGGTTGAGGTCCAACATAATCTGATGCTGGAGCCGTTTGCCGGCATCTCCTATATCAGCCTTGATACGGACGGCTATAGCGAGAGCGGCGGCACTGCTGCACTGACCGCCTCGTCCGACACCCAGAGCACCACCTTCACGACGCTGGGTATGCGCTCATCGATCGGGTTGAGGAACAATATCCATACAAGCGGCATGCTGGGCTGGCGGCACGCTTTCGGCGATACTGACCCATCCTCGACCTTCACCCTGTCGGGCAGCAGCCCGTTCACGGTCACGGGCGCGCCGATCGCCCAGGATGCGCTGGTGAGCGAACTCGGTCTCGAGGCCGGCCTGTCGGACAATGCCTTCCTCGGCATTGCCTATAACGGCCAGTATGGCGACGGCACCACCGCCCATGGCTTCAATGCAAGATTCAGGGCGAAGTTCTAAGGCGGGAACACAGGACCGGATCAGATAGCCGGATATTCCCGGCCACAGCGCACAGACACTTTGAGGACTGTTTGAAGCGCATCCAAACAATCCTCAGTGCCCCCAAACCCGGCGGCGCGCTACAAATGACTCAAACCGCGCTACTGCAAAACCCGCTGCAAAAAATTGCAAAACCCGCCGACGCGCTACACTGGCTGCCCCCAAACCCGGTGGAAAAATCCCAAACCCGGCGGCGCGCTACAGGCACCTTTGCCTATCAGGGGTGGGGAGGGACTCGGGCCCCCAACAGCATCATTTGGGTTCGCACCGCAGCAATCGGCTCAAATAGTGATGTCATTTGAAGTTGCGCGCGATGACATATGAAGTTGCGCGCTACACGAAGCACGGCCGATGGCCTCGGCGCGCCCACCGATTTGGCCGTGGGCGTGCGGATCGGTGGCATGCATACCCTGGTCGATGGGGTGCCAAGTCATCCCAACTACAGGATTTATGTGGATGGCCACTTCGCAGCTGGCGGCAGCGTTACGTGGTC
>JAAEUB010000213.1 GCA_024227755.1 Paracoccaceae bacterium
AACCACGGCGAGCACTTGTTTTCCAATCACCTCGTCGGGTGTGTAATGCGCCACGATCTGGGCCGAGCTTTTCTTGACCCCCAATTCAGCACCAAAATCCACCCATAGCTTAAGCGCAGGTTTGCGCGCTTCGGGGTAGGATTCGGCACGCGTGACAGTGCCTTTGCGAATGTCCACCTTGAGGAAGTCATCAAACGTAATATCGCTCATGTCGCCAATTCCCGCGAGCGGTCGGCGGCAGCCTTGACCGCGCTGTGTAAAATCGCCGGAAACCCGTGTTCGACATCCATCAAGACCTCAAGTGCGGCTGCCGTTGTGCCGCCGGGGCTGGTGACGTTCACGCGCAGCTGGGCCGGGTCCTCGTCCGCCTCTTCAGCCAATGCCCCTGCCCCCGCCACAGTGGCTCGCGCCAGTTGCATCGCCAGTTTTGCGGGTAAGCCTTCAGCCACACCCGCTGCCGCAAGTGTTTCAATCAGATGGAAAACATAGGCCGGGCCAGAGCCAGACACCGCGGTGACCGCATCCATTTGGCCCTCATCCTCCAACCGCACCACCTGACCGACGGCAGCCAATAACGCTTCGGCCAGATCCATCTGCGCGGCTGAGGCATGCGCATTGCCGACTAATGCAGTTATCCCGCGCCCAATGGCGGCTGGCGTGTTTGGCATGGCGCGAATGATTGACGAGCCCGCGCCAAGCACCGCCTGATAGGCCGCGATCGGTGTTCCCGCCGCAACCGAGACGAACAAAGTATCACCGCCACCCAATGCCGCAATCGAGGGCAGCGCGTCGCCCATCATCTGCGGCTTTACCGCGATCAGTACAATCGCTGGGTCAGGCGGCAGGTCGACGTTCAGATTGAGACCGGAAAGACCCTTCAACCAATCCGATGGATACGGGTCCAGAACCCATACCGAGCCCACTGGCAGGCCCTGCCCCAACCAGCCGGTCAGCATTGCCGAACCCATCTTGCCGCAGCCCAAAAGCACCAGCCCGCGTTCCTTAAGATCTTCCATTTCCATGTGTATTCCCCATGCTCTCAAAGCAGGTTAATGCGCTTGCACGGGCGTGGAAACAGTGGATTTGTTATCTGCAAAAAGAAACGCACCCCCTCTTTCACCCGTTATCGTCGCTTTCAGACATTGCACGACCACTAAACCGGCCTAATCTGGCACATAACGAACTAGTTTTTTGCCGGCCACAGTACATGAGGTTCACCATGCCCGACATTCAAAAAGACGTAAGCATCGGAAACAAAAAGCTGCCCTCGCATGCTAAAGTGGTGGTAATCGGCGGCGGCGTCGTCGGCTGTTCGATCCTGTTCCATTTGGCCAAGTTCGGCTGGAAAGACGTGGTGCTGCTTGAACGTGATGAGCTGACATCGGGTTCAAGCTGGCACGCGGCCGGGCAAATCCACACGATCAGTTCGGACCCAAATATCAGCCGCCTGCAAAGCTATACAATCGACCTTTACCGCGAAATCGAAGAGGTTTCTGGCCACAGCGTCGGTTTGAATATTACTGGCGGCTTCTATCTGGCTTCGACCAAAGATTGGTACGATTATCTAAAGCGCGAACGCTCCAAGGCCCGTTATATGGGACTTAATCAAGAGTTCATCAGCCCCAAAGAAGTTGCCGAGCGTCATCCGCTGATTGACCCGAAACACTATCATGCCGCGCTTTGGGATGATCAGGACGGTGATCTTGACCCCTCGGGCGCAACCTATGCTTTCGCCAAGGCGGCCAAGGTTCCCGGCGCGCAGTATTTCACCCATACCCCGGGGACAGCCACGCAACAACGCCCCGACGGAAGCTGGGACGTGACCACACCAAAAGGTGTCATCAACGCCGAACACATCGTTAATTGCGGTGG
>JAAEUB010000214.1 GCA_024227755.1 Paracoccaceae bacterium
AAATCGTCATTGTCGTCATGCTCCTTCAGTTTGGAAGCATGGACCAAATTACTCATACACAGAAGGTCGGACACTCTCGGTTTTTTTGTTCGCGAAACTAGAAACGTCTAGCGGTAACAAGCATCGGCACCAACCGCCCGTCTGCTACCGCGCGCCCTGAATTTGCTCGCCTTTGTGGCATGTCATCACCCATAGCAAGAGAGTCGTCAGGTTGACCATCTGACGCAGGCGGCGGCGGTGGAGCGCCCTTTGCATGATCTTTGATGTTTTGAAACCCGGCTTCAGAAAGAGCGTGAACAAGTTCAGATGGAGGAACGGTGAAACTTGTAGCCTCCGTCATTGCCCAAGGCAACGGGTAGTCAATCTCCCCGCCAGCTCCCCTGCCAATATGGGTCAAGACGTAGACACCGTTGGGTTGCATGACCCGAAAGGCCTCGGCAAACATCGCAGTCTTGTCAGCAACATTCATTGTGACATTCTGGCTCCAAACAGCATCGAATGAATTACTGTCATAAGGAAGGTCAAGGACCGAGCCAGCACGATGGCTAATTCTGCTGGATAACCCAACAAGTCTATCAAGGTCTTCTGCGGTCCGCACAAATTCATCACTAAGGTCGATGGCGTCCACTTCGCAATCAAACCTATCGACGAGAAACCGCGCGGAACCCCCAATTCCACTTCCCGCATCCAATACTTTCATCCCGGATTTGATGCCCGCCGCGCTGGCCATTCTTTCAGTCAAACTGACACCGCCATGATGCAGTTGATCAACCGGAAACAGTGCTTCTATTGGGACCGAACCACGGGCCACGTCCTGCAAATCCAGCGTGGTCAGTATTCGGTCGGTTACGTCCCCACGGGTATAGTGGGAGGCGACCTTTTCCTCGATGTCTGAACTGTCCATAGAAACTCAATTACCATTCTTTCCATCGAATTACTACGAGTTCCACTATGGGCTCAAAGCCGCCATATGACGTTTGGAGCATCCCGCGTAAACTGTGGATTGGTTTGACCGCTAAAAAGCCTCGGGCTTTGCCTCGCGGGCCATATGATCCATCACGGCATTGGCAAACTTTGGCTCGTCGCCTTCGGGAAAGAAGGCGCGGGCGACGTCAACGAACTCGGTAATCACAACTTTGGGCGGGGTACTCGTTGCGATCATTTCGGCCCCGGCGGCACGAAAGAGCGCGCGCAGGGTTGGGTCAATGCGGGCAATCGGCCATTTTGCCACCAATGCGCGGTCGGTCATCTGGTCGATCTTGGCTTGCTGGTCGACGACCTGTTCCATGAGCTTGCGAAAGTGCTTCACGTCGCCCTCGGCCATGTCGCCTTCTTCGTAATGGGCACCAAAGCGGTGATCAAGGAACTCAACGATGACTGCATCGACGGACTGCCCTGAGGCCTCCATCTGGAAAAGTGCCTGTACCGCATAAAGCCGTGCGGTTGATTTCATCTGGCGTTTATCGGGCATTCAGGAATTGCCTTTTTCGGCGATCAATATTGTTTCGCGGGTGGAAATCTCAGAGGTCGGCCTGGCCCAGCGGCGCGCCAGGGCAATCAGGTGCAGGGCGGCAGCTGCAGCCCCTGCCCCTTTGTTCATCGCTTCGGGGTCAGCGCGAATCTCAGCCTGAGCACGGTTTTCCACTGTAAGAATGCCATTGCCGATACACGCCCCTTCAAGGCCCAAAAGCTGCAAAGCGCGCGAGCTGTCATTGCAGACAGTGTCATAATGGGTGGTTTCGCCGCGGATGACACAACCCAGCGCCACGTAGCCATCAAAGTTCGAAAGCCGGTGCGCGGTGGCGATGGCGGTCGGAACCTCTAACGCGCCGGGCATTTCGACGATCTCAAAGGCGGCCCCGGCGGCCTTCAACTCGGCAGTGGCACCAGCGACCAGATTATCGGCGATGTCCTTGTAATAGGGCGCGACCACGATCAAAAGCTTCAGGGGTCGGTCAAATTCAGGGCGAGGCAGGATACAATGGGTCTCACGGCCAGCCATCAAACGTCCTCCGTGATGGCGCGGGTGCCTTCGATCGACAAGTCATAGGCCTCAAGCCCGACCACTTTTGGCAACGGTGAATTGGTGACAAGGATCAGGCGGTGAAGCCCCAAGGCCGAAAGGATCTGTGCCCCCAGCCCGTAATTGCGCAAGGTCTGCGGGGAAACTGCGCCGTCGACGACCAGCTTCATATGCGGATCCCTGAGCAATACCACCACTCCGCGCCCTTCGGCAGCGATCACCTTCATTGCCTGACCAAGCTCGCAGGCGGGGCCAGGCCCAAGGCCCAGCGCGTCCTCCATCGGGTTGAGCGCATGCATGCGTACCAAAACAGGTTCGGGGGTTGAGATATCGCCTTTGGTCAGGACGATATGTTCGGCACCTTCGGTTTCGTCGGTATAGATGCGCATCATCCAGTCACCGCCAAATTCCGAGGTAACAGAGCTGACGGCACTTTCCTTGACCAGATGGTCGTGGCGGTGACGATAGGCGATGAGGTCCGAGATAGTCCCGATTTTCAACCCGTGTTTTTGCGCAAAACCAACCAGATCCGGCAGCCGCGCCATGGTGCCGTCTTCGTTCATGATCTCGCAGATAACACCGGACGCGTTCAGGCCTGCCAGTCGGGAAATATCGACCGCGGCCTCGGTATGGCCCGCGCGTACAAGCACACCGCCTTCGCGCGCGCGCAGGGGAAAAACATGGCCCGGCATGGCGATGTCAGCGGCCCCCTTGGAGCCGTCAATTGCCACCGAAACCGTATGTGCGCGATCATGGGCGGAAATGCCGGTGGTCACCCCTTCGCGCGCCTCGATCGAAACCGTGAAAGGCGTGTCGTAACGTGATGAATTGCCCGAGGCCATCTGCGGCAGTCCCAGCGCATCAATGCGATCCCCGGTCAGGGTCAGGCAGATCAAACCGCGCCCATGAGTGGCCATGAAATTGACCGCTTCAGGGGTGGCCATCTGGGCTGGTATCACCAGATCGCCCTCGTTTTCGCGATCTTCATGGTCAACCAGTATGAACATGCGGCCATTGCGGGCGTCTTCAATGATTTCCTCAACCGAAGAAATCACATCCTTCCAGTCGGCCTCGACTTTGCCGGGATTATCATATGCTTTGTCAGCCATCATTTTTTCCTCTCACGCGCGCGGGGTGATAGCGCAAGGGTGCGTGCTTGACCAGAGTGAAATGAACCAGCGCCAATCGGTGAATTGGGGTTTCTTCTGCCTAAAAAAACCACGCCGGAAACGTCCCGAGGAAGAAGCCGCAGGCGGATGACGAGATATCATGCGCGCCGAAGGCGCTCAGTTAAGCAACACTCGGCAACAGCCGCTGGTGGTATCCTTGGTCATATCGCCCCCAAAACGGCATATTCCTGTAGTTTACGATAAAAAAGTACGCGCCTTATTACTCTCTTTGCCGTTACCGGCGCGGCCTACTGCCAGGCCTCACCTAAATGTACCATGATGGATGGGTGCTTGCCTCAGAACGGCCAGATCGCCGGAACAAACTGATAGGCATCACCCTGGCGCATGACGTGGCCGATGCCGGGGAACGGAAAATGATAGCCAAGCACCGCGATGCGGTCGGTCGCGGCCATATCCAGAAGGCGGCGACGGGTCGAAATTGTCAGATCGGGGATGTCGTCGCGGCTGCCGATCCATTCGGGATGGGCAAAGTCCAGCCATGCCTGACGCAGGCAGTCCCCCAAGGCGATCAGGGTTTCACCACCGCTGTCAACCTGCACCGACATATGGCCCGCAGTATGGCCCGGCGTTGCAATCATGCGAATGCCCGGCGCAACCTCATGGCCATTTGCTGCCATTGTCCATTCCAGCCCATCTGCAGACAGGGAATTGACCGCACCGACCACAAATTGCTGACCCGCTTCCGGCACCCGGTTCACCAGCCCGTCCTGCATCCAGTAGGAATACTCATCAGCCCCTATGATGTATTCGGCATCCGGGAATATGGCTTCGTCAAAATCATCGCGAATGCCCCAGATATGGTCAGGATGGGCGTGGGTAATGGCAAGGTGGGTCACGGCGAAGGGGTCAATGCCCGCCGCCTCAAGATTGCTCAAAAGCCGCCCGGCAGTACCGATGAAACGCGAGCCCGAGCCGATGTCGACCAACACCCGTGCCTCACCCAGTTCAACATAAAGGTGGTTGGTGTGGGCATAATTTTGTTCAAGATCAAGGTAATGCGCCTTGAGGAACGCCAGCTTTTCGTCCTCGTCAGCATTGATCGCCATGCCTGACATTGGTTGATGGAACCAACCGTCCGACACGATGGTTACTCGTGCCTCGCCAAGAGTGAAGCGGAAATGGGCCGGGTTACCGCCCTCAGCCGCGCCGATCATCGCGCGCGCAACTGCTGGCATCGCAAAAGCAGGTGCCGCGGCTGCAAGCGCCAGAAGCTCACGGCGGGTTGGCTGGATCAGTGGCATGGCAGGCTCCTTCAATGGGTAGTGCGGTTATACAGCAAAAAGGAAATTTCGACAGGTTCGCGCAAAACGTGTATTCTGATCGGTATTGCACCCGTTCAAGCACAGGAGAGATCATGTTCGCTTTTCTTCAAGCCCGCAAGCAAGACGGTCTGCCATTCGTGACCGACGCCCAACAGATCAATAAGATCATTGGCTATATTGCCCTTGGTCTACCCTTCGCGCTTGGCCTTACAGCATGGCGCACGAACAGCCCCTTCATGTACTCGATCAGCCATTTTTATTACACCCGCATCGGGGGTGATCTGCTGGTCGGCGCCTTAGGCGTGATCGGCGTGGCGCTGCTGCTTTTTTATCGCTACCAGCCAACGAATGGCAGTGAGCCGCCAGCACATAGCTGGTGGAATGCCAGATGGGCCAATCTTGCCGGGGCCTGCGCGCTTGGGGTGGCCTTTTTCCCGACCGGCGACTGGGGCTTTCAATATCCAGTTCCCGACGCCAAATCCGACCTGACATCGCGTTTCTTTCTGACGGAGACCCAGGCGAGCGGGTCAATATATGATGAAAACACCGTAGTCGACGGCACGGTCACCCACGATTTCTGGCTTAGTTTTGAAGGCTGGGACAAGGTGAATGATGTACCGTGGGTCATATATAATTCCCACTATCTTTCCGCCGCCGGCATGTTCCTGATCCTAGGGTATTTCGCGTTTTTTGTCTTCACACGGGCGCAGGATGAAAAGGCGAGGATCGCGGGGCAGGAAACCTTCACCGACGTCAAAAAGCTGCGCAACCTGATCTACAGGATTTCAGGCATAGTGGTTTTCGGGTCGGTTCTGGGGCTGGCGGTGAAGATGGGCGTGGTTAACTGGGTCCACAAGGGCGACAAGGCCGCCCAGACGGCGTTTTTAGAACCCTGGAACGAACTTCATCTGACCTTTTACCTTGAAAGCCTTGCCCTGATTGCCTTCGGCATTGCCTGGATGGTCAAGGGGCGGTTCATATCGTGGTTGAATGATGCTGACGCTCAGCCGACCTCGGCCAGCCTTGCCACATAGCGCGCGAGCGTGTCGATTTCGAGGTTGATCAGGTCTCCCGTCGCCACGTCGCCCCAATTGGTCACTTCTTTGGTGTGGCTGATCAGGATGATGCCGAAAACGTCGCCCTCAACCTCGTTCACTGTCAATGATGTGCCGTTCAGGGCCACCGAACCTTTCGGGGCGATGAAACGGGCAAGATCTTGTGGCACGCGGAACGAAACGCGGGTGCTGTCGCCCTCGCCTTCAACCGAAATCACTTTGGCCACCCCGTCCACATGGCCCGAAACAATGTGACCGCCCAGTTCGTCGCCGACCCTGAGTGCGCGTTCCAGATTGACCCGCGAACCGGCTTTCCAGCCGCCGATATTGGTCTTTGACAGGGTTTCGGCAGAAATATCGACCGCGTACCAGTCCGGCCCCAAATCGACCACTGTCAGGCAGACTCCGTCTGAAGCAATCGAAGCCCCTATGTCAATTTTCGCAGTATCATAGGCGGTGGTGATGCGCGCATGCATGTCGCCCTCAACCTTAAGCGAGGCGACGCGGCCGATATCGGTGATGATCCCTGTGAACATAGTAAATTCCTTTCGCGTAGACGAGTAAACTCCCCTGACGCGCTTGCCAAGCAACACTTCGTTAACCTCTAGCCCTCAGAGTGACGCGAAGAGGGTTAAATTGCCGGTGACGCTTGTTTTAGGGGCCATAGCGGGTCATACATTTGACAGAGGTCTGATGAGTAGCAAAGTTCAAACCATAACCGGAAAAGGCAGGCGTATCCTGTTTCTGCAAGGGCCGCACGGGCCGTTTTTCTGGCGCCTGGGCAAGATGCTGCGCGTTGCCGGGGCCGAGATCTGGCGCGTTGGGTTCAATCAAGGCGACCGGGCGTTTTGGCACGACGCGGCGAATTACATTGCATTTGACGACACACCCGATGCATGGCCTGCCCGGCTGGATGAGATTTTGGACGAAAAAGGCATTACCGATATCGTGCTTTATGGCGACACGCGCCCCATTCATGTGACGGCGGTTCAGGCCGCCAAGACACGCGGGTTGGGTGTGCATGTTTTTGAGGAAGGATATATCAGGCCCTACTGGGTCTCATATGAACGCGGCGGTTCGAACGGCAATTCCAAGCTGATGCAACTGAGCGTGGCGGATATGCGCGAGGCTTTGGCCGACGCCGAACTTGAAATACCCGAAGCACCTGCCAGATGGGGCGACATGCGCCACCACATATTTTACGGCGCGCTTTATCACTGGTTCGTGATGTTCGCAAACCGGCACTATCGCAATTTTCGCCCACATCGCGCCATTCCAGTGGCCAAGGAATTTCAGCTTTACCTGCGCCGGTTGCTTTTAATGCCTGTGCTGGCGGGGCAGCGTATCATCGCCACGTCGCGCATTCGATATGGCGGATTTCCTTACCATTTGGCGCTGTTGCAGTTGGAACATGACAGCAGCTTTCAGATGCACAGCCCGTTTGCCACCATGACCGAGTTTCTGGAGCTGGTGGTCGAGGGCTTTGCTGAGGGTGCAGCCCCACATCATCACCTTGTTTTCAAGGCGCATCCACTGGAAGACGGGCGGGTTCCCATACGCCGTCAGATCAGGCATCTGGCACGCGAAAACGGCGTTGAGGACCGGGTGCATTACGTGCGCGGCGGCAAACTGGCGCGGCTTTTGGACCACGCACGATCAGCGGTTACCGTAAATTCAACCGCCGCCCAGCAGGTGCTGTGGCGTGGACTGCCACTTAAGGTATTCGGTCAGGCGGTTTACGGTAAACCTGAATTCGTCTCGGACCAGAACCTGCCCGAGTTTTTCGCCCAGCCAAACCGGCCCGACAGCCGCGCTTATCGGGACTACCGGCATTTTCTGTTAGAGACCTCGCAGATCACCGGTGGGTATTATTCATCGCGCGGCCGCAGACGGCTTTTGAGACAAGTTGTCGATATGATGCTGGCACCGGATGATGCATATGAGGCGCTGATCCGCGGCACGGCAGCCCCAAGGCCGCATTTGTTGGTGGTGAAATAGGGGCGGACGGATTGCGATGGTGGATTGGTCTGGGCTCTGGTCAATTATTGGGAAATTGGAGCATTGATGCACGGCAAATGGCGATCGGCGATGGCAGGTCTGAGCCCTTTTTAACCAATGGCGCGAGGAGATGAGTTGGTGCGAAGCGCGCATGGCTGCCAATGCCCGCCGAAAGTAGGGCCGCGCCTTTGATCGACAAACTTCAACACCGCCGAAATCCAGCCTGCGAACCGGCATTCTACGGGCACCTGAAACAAGCATACCCGACATAATCAACCGTGTTGTTTGTTACACCTGCTTTTTTAAATGCGATGCTGGCCCCCTAGGGTCAGGACCTATTAATTTCTTGTGCAGATGACAAAGTTCTGAATCAATGCTTTCCAAAATCAGGAGAGCAGCATGTCAGATCATTTTTGGCTCAGCGTGGAACAGTTGGCACGGATTGAGCAGTATTTTCCTTTGTCACACGGGGTGCCACGGGTTGATGACCGCCGGGTCATCAGCGGCATCATTCATGTGATCCGCAACGGCTTGCGCTGGCTGGATGCGCCGGAGGTCTATGGGCCACACAAAACCCTATATAACAGGTTCATACGCTGGTCTAAGATGGGTGTCTTTGACAAGATATTCACCGCTCTGGTGGCTGAAAATGGCCCACCGGACCGCTTGATGATTGATGCGACACACCTCAAGGCGCACCGCACCGCGTGCAGCTTGTTAAAAGGGGGGATGTTCCCCGTGCTATCGGGCGCACCAAAGGCGGGCTAAACTCCAAATTGCATGCGGTGTGCGATGGTCAGGGCCGTCCGGTGCGGCTTTTGCTGACCGAGGGCCAGCAATCCGACCACAAGGGGGCAGCGACATTGCTGCCGGATTTGCCTGCCGCCAAGGAGATGTTGGGCGATAAAGGTTATGACAGCGATGCTTATCGCTCTGCACTGATCGAAAGGGGCATTGCACCGTGCATTCCGCCCAGAGCCAAGCGCAAGAACCCTGCAACTTACTGTAAAAACTTATACAAACAGCGTCATAAAGTGGAAAACATGTTCGCCAAGCTCAAGGACTGGCGGCGCATTGCCATGCGGTTTGATCGTTGCGCCCATACGTTCCTGTCTGCAATCCAGATCGCTGCCGTCATGATCTTTTGGATCAATCAATGAGTCCTGACCCTAGCTATCACCTGCCGTCATAGCGTCTTGTGGCAGCCGGATTGGGAATGTTTCGCGGATTTTGGCGTCCAGATTGCTGCCGAAGTAGTTCGGGTAATGGGTGTTGAGGATGCCTTGGGTCACGGCCTTGCTGCGCTCAAACAAATCAAGCGATCCGTCTTTTTCCCATTTGTCGGTCTGATCCCGGTTCATCAGATCGGGATAGACGTATTCGGTTTCCATGTATTTGAGCGTTTGCTCATTGCCCAGGAAATGGCCGGGATCAATGGCGCAATCGTGGATGGTATCAACAGCCAGG
>JAAEUB010000215.1 GCA_024227755.1 Paracoccaceae bacterium
CTAAATATAGAAAGGAAAATGATGAGCAAATCGGGGCAGGACACAATTGCTAATGGCCATTGCCCCGTAAAAACAAAATCTGAATGAGCCACTACCAGCCTGTACAAACCGCTGATATCGACTGGCACGGCGAAGCGCCGAGCTGCCGCAAGCATGGCGATGTTTACTTCTCTGCCGAAGGTGGTGAGGATGAGTCCGAGTACGTTTTTCTGCGAGGCAATCGTCTCGCCGAGCGCTGGCGGACAAGTCAACGATTCACCATAGCTGAAACCGGTTTTGGTATCGGCCTCAACTTTCTCGTTACAGCACGAGCCTGGCTTGAGCAGGCGCCACAAGAGGCGAAATTGATCTACATTTCTGTAGAAAATACGCCTTTGCAACTTGCCGACCTGAGGCGAGCTCATCATCGATGGCCTCGACTCAAAGCTGCTGCAGATGAGCTACAACGCTATTACCCGCCGCTCTGCCATGGGCATCATCAGCGCAGTTTATTCGCTGGACGCATCGAGCTGACGCTAATGCTGGGGGATGCCACCGACATGTACGCCGATCTCGACTACAGGGTCGATGCCTGGTATCTGGATGGTTTTGCACCGGCTAAAAATCCGGCCATGTGGGATGAGGGCCTGTTTCGGCAGGTAGCGCGCCTCAGTCGACAGGGTACCAGTCTGGCCACTTTTACCGCCGCTGGCGCAGTGCGCCGCGGACTCGAAGCCGTGGGTTTTGAAACACAGCGCCCGGGCGGTTTCGGACGCAAACGCAACATGCTAACGGGCACCCTGGCAAGGCCGTTTACCGTCAAACCGGGACAACCCTGGTTTCATTTTTCCAGGCAACCGTCTCCGCCACAAAAAGCCATTGTCATCGGTGGCGGCCTTGCGGGTTGTTGTATTAGTCATGAACTCGCTCGGCGTGGCTGGCAGGTTGAGCTGATAGAACGACATCGGGCGGTCGGCCTTGAGGCTTCCGGTAACCTGGCCGGTGTTGTCATGCCGCGCCTTAGCGCCGA
>JAAEUB010000216.1 GCA_024227755.1 Paracoccaceae bacterium
CCGGTATTCCGGTATTCCGGTATTCCGGAAAATTGGAAAGACAAATATGGCTATGTCCAGACTTGTCACCTTCCAAATTTGCAATTTTGGACGGCAGCAAAGGATTGTCTGCTTTTGGTCGTTTCGAGCGCTACTCCACAATTTCAATCTCGACAAACTCGGTGGTCTGCAGGAAATTGAAATTGTCATCCGAGATCATGGTCAGGTTTATTTGCCCGCCTGGCCCACTCCACACCGCCAAACCTTCCAAATTGCTGTACGTGCCTAAACTGCTTTCAAACACCACCTCTTCTTGGGACAAGCCTTGGTCGGTGACCTTAAAACGCCGCACTCGGTTGGCGAAACCACCAATCAGCTTATGTCGTCGTTCCAGAAGGTAAAATTTCCCGTCGGGGCCAAAGTCAGCTCCGACCGGTAAGAACTCATCGCGTCGCGGCAGATCATAGAACCGTTCCCAGTTTCCATCCTGAAAGCGAAAAAACGGGAACGGTCTGGCCAAATGCCCCGACCGTTCCGGCAAAGTGTATAATGCCCCGTTAGGACCGATCGCCAATGCCTCGAAAGAAGCGTTGCTAATAAGCCCGGCAAAATCCGGGTGCGTCGCCAACGCCTCGGCCGGCCCTTCCAACGGATCGAAACGAAACACTGTGTGGGTCCCCTCAAACGAGATATAGACCGTGCCGTCCGTTGCCAGAGCCAGACCCTCGCTATCAGTTTTCCATCGGGGCCACTGGGTCCCGGCAGGAGGGCGAAGTTCATGCACCTCCCCGGCTTCGATGGCCCGTATCCGTCCATCAGGCCCGCGCAATATCTGCCCGCGCACAAAGCGCCCGCGATCTGACAAAGCTATGAAATTCACCCCGTCCGGGCCCAGTTCCAGCGCCGAGAAGCCACCAAAATGCTCGCCCTTTCCGTCCCAGACAAAGCGACCCACCTCCTGCACTGATGGCCCCGCAACAAGCGGTGCGGTCAGCGCGAAAACAAGTATTAATCCGAGGACAGAACGCCGGCGCATTGATTGGGCAAGTCAGCCAGAGTTAAGGGCGCGCGTGGTGGCGCGGGCGTGGCGTTGGGATCGGGGGGCGGCGGGTTCAGAATATCATTAACCCAATTTTGTGCCGCCTCGCATCCGTCACCAGGTGGCGGTGGGGCCTGATCGGTGCAACCGCGCGCACCTTTCGGGCAGGTCAGACGCACATGAAAATGGTAATGATGCCCCCACCACGGCCGGATCTTGCGCAGCCATTCACGGTCGCCGGTGGCATTTTCGCACATCCAGACCTTAGCACCGGGAAAAACGAAAATCCGCGCTACCGCGTCGTCACTGGCAGCAGCTTTCAGGATATTCATGTGCTGTCGCGTCCAGTTATCGCTGACATAAGCGCCGCGTTCACGTCTGGTCGAGATCGAGCTGAGGTTCTCACGTTCCCCGGCAGAAAGGTCAAGCCGCGTTGGTGGCAGCATCCAGACATCAGCGTCCAGCCCAATCTGGTGGCTTCGGTGCCCGGATGACATCGGACCGCCGCGTGGCTGGCTCATGTCCCCGACATAAAGCCCCGACCAACCCGGTTGCGTCGCTGCTTTGGCCGAAAGGCGATGGATAAACGAAACAAGCTCTGGATGGCCCCAGTTGCGATTGCGGCTAAGGCGCATGGCTTGCCAGGTTGGCCCTGTTTCAGCCAATTGCTCAGCCCCGGCCAGACAACCTTTGGCATAGCCACCAAACGAAGCGCTGGATTGCTCTGACGCCGTAGCGACCGGGCCGAACAAGGCTTTGGCCGGCTCACCTGACGAAGAAAGGATTATCGACGTTGCCGCCGGACTTGCGGGCGCAGGCGCTGCAATGGGTCTGGCAGGGTCTGTCTTGCTGCACGATGACAGCACGACGGCCAGAACCACGAAGACCAGAAGCTTATGATACATGGATTACTCCTTTTCACCTTCCGGGTTGACCCATGCTAACAGCACCAACCCCAGCACGAAAAGCCCAATAAGCGGAGAAACGCCAAGTCTTGGGCTGCCGGTAATGAAGGTCGCCGCACCGATTAAAGCAGGGGCCAGAAACGCAGTGGCCTTACCTGAAAGCGCATAAAGCCCAAAGGCCTCGGCGGCGTGGTCGGGGTCGCAGTGGCGCACCATCATGGTGCGTGACGCTGCCTGAATGGCGCCGCCCGCTGCACCCAAAGACGCACCGCATATGTAAAAGATGATGTCGGGCAGGCTTGATCCCTCGCCCAGTGACATGCCAAACAGGCTGTCACGGCTCATGCCGACGATAACCGTGCATATTACCGCAAGCACGATGATGCAAAAGACAATGACCGGCTTTGGCCCCTTGGCCCGGTCAATCTTGCCGCCAACCCATGCAAATACCGCCGCCGAGATCGCGCCGACGATACCGAAAATACCGACCTGAATGATCGACCAGTTCAGTACCAATGTCGCGTAAACCCCACCAAAGCCATAAAGCCCGTTCAGTGCATCACGATAAAGCAGCGAAGAACCAAGAAACGAGGCAAGGCTGACCCGGTTCTTAAGCGATCGCAAAGTGTGCATCAGTTCGCTTACCGCTGCACCAATGCTAAGCCGGCCACGCGTGTGACCCTTGGGCTCATGCACCCAGCGAAAGAAAACCGCCATAAAAACAATGTACCAGATTGCTGAGAATGGCCCGACAAAGCGCGTACCTTCACGCATTTCCGCATCAAGCCCAAACAGTGGCGATATTCCGATTAACGTCTTGCCGGTCTCATTTTCTGCAAACAACAGCAGCATGATGACCAGAGCCACCACCCCGCCCCAATAGCCAAAAGCAAAGCCCGAGCCCGAAATCTGGCCGATCTCTTCTTTGGTGCCCAGATCCGGCA
>JAAEUB010000217.1 GCA_024227755.1 Paracoccaceae bacterium
CGCTGCTCGTCTTCAGCGACGGCGACTGCATCCCGCCGGCGGCCTTCGTGGCGCGGCACATCGCGGCCCACGAGCCAGGGAGCCTGCACGTAGGCGGGGCGTGGCGGCTCACGCAGGAGCAGACTATGCGGCAACACTGGTCAAAGCCAATGCGGGCCGGGCATCCTACATCAGCGCCAGTCAGCTTGAAGGACACGTAATACCAACGGCCCCTAAAATTGACCCATTTGATGGAGTCAAATCCGTTCACTCTGGCAGGCACGGTGCGCAGCGCGATGCGGTGTATCGGGCAAGCACCGTAACGCACCAGATGGATGGATTTGGCCCACCGAAGGCCGGTTTTTCGCGTCTGCTGGACATCGTTATGCTCCACTTGTGGTCAACCAGACCACGGCGTGAAGCATGCCTTGCCAGCAGACGCGAAAAATCGGTCAAACGGATCAATATTAGGGGCCGTTGGTATTATATCAGACGCATCCTTTCACCGTTTTCAAGGCTGTGACTTGGCGGTTCATCAGGATCATGCAGGCATTCGCAGAGTTTGCGACATTCGCTTTACCACCACATCAGCATCTGAAAAAAATCAATGGTCCGGTGGGTGATAATCCAGATAATCCGGCGACGGCCGACATCGAGTTTGGCAATGCCGCTCATACCGGGTCGCCACCAGGCCATTGGCACATCGAGAATCTTACCCCGCGCGATAAAAACATTGCCCGCATCTCCCGGAAGCGCCACCGGGTCAATTTGAAAGATCTTGAAAGGGTATTTCAACTGTGGTCGGCTAACAAAGGCGACATCGCCGGGCTGCCCTTCAGAGAGTTCA
>JAAEUB010000218.1 GCA_024227755.1 Paracoccaceae bacterium
CATCCCCATGCAATCCGTACAAAGCGATATTAAGGTCGCTTTGCTCAGACTTGGTGGGAATGCCGGTCGATGGTCCGCCGCGCGCCACATTAACTACCACGATGGGGGTTTCCGAAGCCACCGCCAGGCCGATCGATTCGGTCATTAACGCAAATCCGGGGCCCGACGTGGCGGTGAGCGATGGCGTGCCGCCGAAGGAGGCGCCAATCAACTGGTTTACCGAAGCAAGTTCGTCTTCCGCCTGAACCAGCACCCCGCCAACCTTCTCCAGCGAAGGCGCCAGCCATTCGAGGATCTCCGTTGCCGGTGTAATCGGGTAAGCTGCAACAAACCTGATCCCGCCCCTTACAGCGCCCAGTCCCGCGGCTTCGTTACCACTGATGTTCCACAATTCGGGCAAGTCTTCCGAGCGGGGTTTCAGGTTATGCGCGATCGCGGGGAGTCCATCCAGCAAAGCGGCATTAGATGCACCCAAAGATAATCCGGCAAGGCTTGCCTGAACCGCCTCCTCACCTTTTTTGCCGATCAGTTTGCGTGACACGTCTTCGATGGTTTCGTCGGGTAGTCCAATGGCTGAACCGATTAACCCCAGAGCAATCATATTGGGTCGTAGACCAGGCCCCTGAGCGGCCAGCTGCTTAAAAGAAATTTCCCCGAACGATGCACCGCTTTGCGAGAAAAACTCCGGTATTTTTTCATCACCGACAATGTAACTGTTTTCATCCAGGGGAATCTCGCCCGCAAATCGATCCGCGTTTAACCAGTCTATCGCCAGCAAAAGATCGAAGTGACCACTGTGACAGAACACGGGATTTGTGGAAAACCGCAACAGCGCTGCACCCTCACCTCCCCGAATCTGCGGCCCGGATGAGCGCGTCATAATGCCGTACAGTCCGGCACGACCCGCCGCTTCGAGTAATAAAGAGCCCGCTGTCATCACACCGGAACCACCGCTGCCGACGAGGGCAATGGAAAGTGATGTGGGTTTTGCGATTCCGTTTTCCGATATTCTATTCATACTTGTGCCTGGGATTACGCTACGGCGTGAGGATTAGGCCGACGCAGGTAATATAGTACATATTGACAACAAAGTAAAATGCAGTATAATTCCAGCGGCGCTGACGACAGGAGAAGCCATTTTGCAGATATCCGCACATCGGTGGGTGATGACGGAAGTCAATAAACCCCTGACCCGGGAGACATTTAACCCGGAAACACCAGAGGCAAACGAGGTAGTGGTTGAAATTGCCGGCTGCGGGGTATGTCACACCGACCTGGGTTTTCTCTACGATGGCGTGCGCACCAATCATGCCCTGCCACTTGCGTTGGGACACGAAATCAGCGGTCGCGTTGTTGCCTGCGGAACCGCATCCGTGTCTTACCTCGATTCTTCGGTGGTCATCCCGGCGGTCATTCCCTGTGGCAGCTGTGATTTGTGTAACCGCGGAATGGGGACCATCTGCCGTCAGCAATGCATGCCTGGAAACGATATTCAGGGTGGATTTGCAAGCCATATCACCGTACCTTCGAGTGGCCTGTGTGTTGTCGATGATGCCTCACTTGCCCGCGCGGGCCTGGATCTGGCTGATGTTTCCGTATTGGCCGATGCCGTGACCACGCCTTACCAGGCAGCGTTGCTGGCGGATATCGGGCCCGGTGACCTCGCCATCGTCATCGGCGTGGGTGGCGTCGGCGGTTATGCGGTGCAAGTTGCCAATGCCATGGGTGCCACAGTGGTCGCCATCGATATTGACGATGACAAGTTGGCGCAGTTTACAGAGTTCGGTGCCGCCATGACCTTCAATGCCGGGGCGACGGATAACCGCAGCCTCAAGAAACAGATTGGCGCCTTTGCCACCGACCGGGGGCTGCGTTCGACGGAATGGAAGATTTTCGAATGTTCGGGTAGCGCTGCCGGACAGGCCACCGCATTTTCCCTGATCGTACACGGCGCTCACCTGGCCATAGTCGGTTTTACCATGGCAAAAAGTGAAGTAAGGCTCTCCAATTTAATGGCTTTCCACGCCCGCATGCAGGGCAACTGGGGTTGCCTGCCCGAGTATTACCCCGATGCACTGAAACTGGTGCTGGACAAAAAGATACAGATGAAGCCGTTTGTAAAACAATATCCACTGGATCGGATCAACGATGTGTTTAGCGCTGCTCATTCTCATGAATTGACCGAGCGGGCGATTCTCGTACCGAATACCTGACCGAACCTTAAACGACACGACCCGAGGAGTTTCCATGACCGAGACCACCCATGATATCGCCAACCGGACCGCCCCCGATCCCCTGTTGAATCATGATCTTGTGCCATTCAGCCCCGAAGACGGTGTTGTATTTGAAAAACGCCCGGCGCTCAGGCCCGATGGCAGTATCGCGGAAGGTCTTTTTAACGTCTGGATCACGCTTAACAATCCGGCGCAATACAATGCCTACACCACGCAGATGGTAAAGGACGCCATCCTCGCTTTTCGCGCCGCGAGTAACTCCAGAGATGTGAATGCTGTCGTGTTCACCGGCGCCGGCGACAAGGCATTTTGCACCGGCGGCAATACCAAGGAATACGCCGAGTACTATGCCGGCAACCCCCAGGAATATCG
>JAAEUB010000219.1 GCA_024227755.1 Paracoccaceae bacterium
GAAGTATCACCATGCAGGCTGCGAGTCCGGCCAGGCAAATCAGCATGATCCGGCGGGCACCGAATTTCTGCGCTGCCAGGCCCGCTGGGACTGCCAGGGCCGCGCCTACCGCCATGGGCATCGCCAGCAGAAATCCAAACTGCAAGTCGCTGAGATCCAGTTCCGAACGCAGATGGACCCCGGCCACCGCAAAAAGGGTCCAGCACCCGGCGGCGACAACGAAGCCCGCCACCGCCAACGGCAATACCACTGCCAATGACGCCAGCCGGTCATCTGCACGATCCGTTTCGGACTTCATTACTGTCGCTCTTCTGGAAACCTGTTTTTCAGTTTCTTCTTTTGATCATAAAAGGGTCAAAGATTATGATGGGTTACCAACTATTGGGGTAATTGACTATCCTCAAGGAGGTATCACCGAATCTTGGTGCGGGGCATAATTCACCCACCCCCGCCACACGCATTGATGCGCAAGAGACTGAATGAAGCCCAGAAGCCCGCTTGTAAACCGAATCGCCATCGTTGTAGGCGCCGTGGTGGTGACA
>JAAEUB010000220.1 GCA_024227755.1 Paracoccaceae bacterium
CACCACGCTTTCAAAGCTGAACAATCCGGCCTCTTCGCCCATTGCTGTGTGATAAACGGTCTGGAGCAGCAGATCGCCCAGTTCACCCTCCAACTCACCCCATGCCTCGCGCTCGATCGCATCCGCCACTTCATAGGCTTCCTCGATCGTATAGGGCGCGATGGTGGCAAAGTTTTGCTCGATATCCCAAGGACAGCCGCTTTGCGGGTCACGCAGACGGCGCATGATCTCCAACAGTCGGGGCAGGCCGCCTTTGGGGTCGTGAATTATCGTGTCGGAAGGATTAACCATTGCGCGCGCGCCTTTTTCGGGGAAGTGTCCTTGTCATAGCAATCCCGGCCTCAGGAGCAAAGCCATGCCAGTGATAAATCGAATTGCGGATTATGCCGATGATATGAAGGTCTGGCGACGCTGGATGCACGCGCATCCCGAATTGGAACTGGAGTGCCATGAAACTGCGGCCTATGTGGTCGAACGCCTGCGCGAGTTTGGCGTCGATGAAATACATGAGGGCATCGGCGTTTCCGGGGTGGTTGCGATTATCAATGGCCAGGACGGTGATGGTGGCAGTGGCAGTGGCCCGACAATAGGTCTGCGCGCTGACATGGATGCGTTGCCGATGCAGGAAACGACCGGACTTGAATATGCCAGCGAAGTTGAGGGACGCATGCATGCTTGCGGCCATGACGGGCACACGGCAATGTTGCTTGGTGCTGCGAAATACCTTGCTGAAACCCGCCGTTTCAAAGGCCGCGTGGCGTTGATTTTTCAACCGGCTGAAGAGGCCGGAGCAGGTGCCAAGGTTATGTGTGACGAAGGCATGATGGATCGTTTTGAGATCGGTGAGGTTTACGGCATTCACAACATGCCCGGAATGGACGAGGGGCATTTTTTCACCACACCCGGCCCGCTTATGGCAGCGGTCGATACCTTTGCGGTCCATATTCAAGGCAAGGGCGGACACGGGGCATATCCGCAAGACACGATTGACCCGGTGATTGCAGCGGCGTCTCTGACGCAGGCAATCCAGACCATCGTGTCACGCAACCACGCTTCGCCTGATGATCTGGTGGTCTCGGTGACGATGATCCATGCGGGCTCGGCCGACAATATCATTCCTGATACCGCATTTGTCGGTGGAACGGTGCGGACTTTCGATCCGGATGTTCAGGATATGGTCGAGCGCCGGATGCGCGAGATCGTGGCGGGTCAGATGGCAAGCTTTGGGGTCGAGGCCGAACTGGTCTATCTGCGTGGCTACCCGGCGACAGTAAATGACGCGGGCAAGGTGGAACTGGCTGCTGCCGTTGCTGCCGAGGTTGCAGGCGAGGCGGCGGTGCATACAGATGCGGGCCGCGAGATGGGGGCTGAAGACTTTTCGTATATGCTTGAAGAACGACCGGGCGCGTATCTGTTTTTAGGGCAAGGCGATGGCCCGAACGTGCATCACCCGAAATACGACTACAAGGATGACATCTCCCCGATTGGGGCCAGCTTTTTTGCCCGAATGGTCGAAACCCGGCAACCAGTCTAGGAACAAAATTCTTCGAAGAATTTTGATCGGAATTTTCGAAAATTCCGGATACGAACGGAGGAAATATGGCTTTGGAAGACGCAAAAAATCAGGTGGACACGGCGCTGACCCGCGATGGCCTTAAAGGGCTGAGCAGCGAAAACACCTTTGGTGGTATCACCTCGTTCCTGCGCCGGACCTACACCAAAGATTTAAGCGGCGCAGACATGGCCGTAACCGGTATCCCCTTTGATCAGGCTGTCACCAACCGCCCCGGCACCCGCCTTGGCCCGCGGGCAATTCGCGAGGCAAGCGCCTTGCAACCTTTTGATCCACCTTACGGCTGGGGCTTTGACCTGCTGTCAGAATTTGCCATTGCCGACTACGGCGATCTGGCTTTTGATTACGCCCATATTGATCAGTTTCCCGCATCCCTTGAGGCGCATATTACGGGAATTCTTGATCAGGGGGCTGGCTGCCTCAGCCTTGGCGGTGACCATTACATCACCTTTCCGATCCTGCGCGCACATGTGAAAAAGCACGGTCCCCTGTCGCTTTTACAATTCGATGCCCACTCGGATACCTGGCCTGATGATGATATGAGCCGGGTGGACCACGGCACCATGTTCTATAAGGCGGTCAAGGAAGGGTTGATTGACCCGGCGCGCTCGGTTCAGGTCGGCATCCGCACGACGAACGAGGAAACTTTAGGCGTCAATATCATTGATGCGCGCGAAGTACATGAAAGTGGACCGGCGGCGGTGGCTGCAAAGATCAAAGGCATCCTTGGGGGGCATGAGACCTATCTGACCTTCGACATTGACGGGCTTGATCCAGGGTTTGCGCCCGGCACCGGCACCCCGGTCTGGGGTGGGTTAAGCAGCGGGCAGGCCGCGATCATTTTGCGCGATATCGCCGGGGTCAACGTGATTGGCGGTGATGTAGTCGAGGTTTCGCCGCCTTATGACACCACCGGGGCGACAGCCATTGCTGGTGCACATATTGCCACGGAAATCCTGTGCCTGATGGCCTGGAACAGAAGGTAGGTATTTTTACTGGTGTTGGCGGCGATTGCTCTGTGGGTGCGCCTTGTCCCGTCTACGCCCCTCTGCGCTTTGGTCGATCAGATTTTGGTGTCAACGCTGCTCGTGTTCAGGTCTGGCTGCAAAGCGCGCAGGCGGTCAATAGCTGAGCTTTGACAGGTTTCGCCGGTTTCGCGCCACATTGGATTATTCAGGCTCATCTCACAGCGCGCCATGAAGGCGCGTCCATCGACAAACAAGCATATCACCTCACCCAACTCGACCCGCCCGCCGGTCTTATCTGTGCAATAACAGTCGATTATGCGGCCATCGGGTAAAACGATATCTGCCTGAACCGGCGTGGCCAACAAGGCCAGTCGGTGCGGCCGAAGCATATCACGCTGGGCCAGTTCCAGCGTAAGCAGGCCGCCCATACTGTGGCCGATAAAATCGACGCTTGAGCCCTTGGGCGGTAGA
>JAAEUB010000221.1 GCA_024227755.1 Paracoccaceae bacterium
CGCCCTGATCAATGGAAACATCAACCAGGACCGCGCCTTTTTTCATCGTGCCGAGCATTTCCCGGGTCACCAACCTCGGTGTCTTGCTACCGGGGACAAGCACGGCGCCCACAACAAGGTCCGCATGGGGCAGGACATCCCGGATAGCCGCCGGACTGGACATCAGGGTGACACATTGGGCAGGCATCACATCGCTCAAATAACGCAACCGATCCAAATCGATATCGAGGATGTAGACCTTGGCGCCCATTCCGCTGGCAGTTTTGGCGGCATTGATGCCCACCACACCACCGCCAATAATGACCACGGTGGCCGGATCAACACCGGGCACGCCGCCCAGCAAAACCCCTTGGCCGCCCTGGGCCATCTCCAGATATTTGGCGCCCTCATGAATCGCCATGGGACCGGCCACCTCGCTCATCGGTGTCAACAGGGGCAATGTTCCATCAGCCTTTTGGATGGTTTCATAGGAAATGCAAACGGCCTTGCTTTTGATCAGCGCATGAGTTAATTCCTTCGATGCCGCCAAATGAAGATATGAAAAATACATCTGGCCTTTACGGATCAGATTAAACTCAA
>JAAEUB010000222.1 GCA_024227755.1 Paracoccaceae bacterium
GGGGACGGGGGGGTGGGCTGACGACCGGCGAGAGCTGGTAGAGGCGTCCACGCACAGGGCAGCCTTATCTGGGATGTCAGCCCGTGGCTTCGAATGGCGTCGAGCCTATGGGCGCTATGTTGGGCAGTTGATGACTGGTCGACAGGTTGCTGGAACTGCTCTGATCGATAGATCGCAACAGTATGGTGAAGGGCGCATCGAGGCAGTCGCCACACGGCTGGGTGAAAACAATTACGTGGTGAGGACACCGAGCCTGATGTCACCGCTGGACGGGGCGGTGATAGAAGAGATCGGCATTCCCGGTCGTTGGATGGACGAAGAAGCCCCAGTTGATGTGGCAGATGTGGCCCACATCGGCCCCGCCTTATGGCAACTGACGATTGGTGGGGTAGTCCTGAATTACAGTGCTGATGGGCTGCAGCGCACAAGCTAAAGGAGAACGATTTGTGACTTGCTCTTCTTCGCATTTTTGTTTCTGGTTGAATTTCAGGAACTTGATTGAGAGAGGTCTCCCCGCACGCGCGGGGGTTTGCCCGAATACGGGTGTTTTCGCTTGGGCGCCAGGATGGTCTCCCCGCACGCGCGGGGGTTTGCCCTAGGCCGTCAGCCGTGAGCGTGATTGCAGAGCGGTCTCCCCGCACGCGCGCGGGGTTGCCCAAGGGCGGAACGCATAAATAACGTCGTATTTTTACGATCGGCAAAATCAAGGCACAAACAACTTGATCGACAGTGATAGAAAGTTGGTGATGCAGCTCTTTAAGCTCAATGCTGTCCTCGCCCCTGAGACCGTCCAACACGATCCTGATCTTTTCTTCGGCTGAATATTGTTTGCGCGTGGCCCGGCGGATGTCTTTGACGACTTTCCCGCCGTGGCTCTTACGTGTTCCGGATGTCTGTCTCATCTCCACTCCTTGGTGGTTACGGTGAGCCAGAAATCCTTTCTTATCAAATCGCCCTAATTTGGACCATAGGAGCTGAAGTCAGACAGGTTACTGGGTAAATCCTTTATCTTTTGCAGGGTTGAGATTGCAAAATCGAGCCCCTTCATTGCGTCAGCCTTTAGAAAAGGTTTGGCGTCATATTCAGCGATAATTTTGGGTGAAAAATGGCCGAGTTCACGACACGTATTTGCGAAGCGCGCCATCAGATCAAAATGCGGGTCGTCACTGACGCGCGGTTTGATAGTCTTTGACTTTGATTTGCCACCGGCTTTCTTTCCGCCTTTGGCAATGTCGGTGATCATCTGATTAAAAGCTGACCGACCCGCATCGACATCGCCATCGCCCAATTGCGCAAAAGCGCCGAGTATGTCGTCGCGTTCTGCGGTCACTTCTTCCAGCGCCGCCTTGGCCTTGGCTAGATCGTCTGAGTT
Organism: Paracoccaceae bacterium; assembly: GCA_024227755.1. GTDB lineage: Bacteria > Pseudomonadota > Alphaproteobacteria > Rhodobacterales > Rhodobacteraceae > JAAEUB01. Next base: position 1,373 of record JAAEUB010000222.1, read on the forward strand.
GGTATTGTCGCGCTTTTCCTTTTTGGCCTTTTTCAGTCGCGCAACTTCAGCTTCAAGCGTTTCTTGCTTTTCAGACGCCGCCGACTTCATCTGTTTTATGTCGTCGACCGTTATCGACTCGCCGTCGAGCAAAAGTTCCTCGACTTTCTCGCGCGTTTCATCTGACGTCGATGGGGCGGCAAGAGCATAGAGGGCTTTGGTGTTCAAATGCGAAACCGTTTCGCTTTTGCCCGAGAACTTTTCAGCGACTTGCATGAAGTTTTGGGCTGTTCGGCCTGTCATTTCAAACTCTGTCGCGATCCACTTGCCGAACATGCCATGCGGCAGGCGCTCTTTCTAGCGGGCCAGCGCCTGACCAACCACAATGATGTCGTCGGCGACTCGGCGCATTCTTGTCTTGATGATTTGGTGAGCGGGCAACGATTTGCAGCAGATGCAAGCTTGATCGAAGCTGACGCGAACAAACAGAACTCCACGCCAAAGGAAGACTGGGAGCCAAGCGCTATTGATCCAGACGAGGCCCCGCGCGCCGTTCGGGAGTATCTTGAGGTGCTGGATGATGCAGCCTTTGGTGCGGCCACCCCGGTTGTACCAAAGTTTACATCCCATTCCGACCCATCGAGCCAGTGGACAGCTGCCCACAAGGGCCCTGCATTCTTTGCCTATTCCACGAACTATCTGATCGACACTGATCACAGTGTCATCCTTGATGTCGAAGCCACAAGATCAATACGGCAGGCCGAAGTGGGTGCTGTGCGCACCATGTTGGGCCGGGTCAAAGATGGCTTCGGCCTTCACCCGGAACGGATCATCGCGGACACGGCTTACGGCTCAGGCCCGATGCTAGGCTGGCTGGTGGATCGCGGTATCGCCCCGCATATCCCAGTGATTGACAAGGCCGGGCGCACGGATGGCACCTGGACCAGGGCGGACTTTGAATGGGATGCCAAGAACGACCAGTACATCTGCCCCGAAGGACAGGACCTCAAGCAATTCCGCCGAAACTACTCAGGACCAGACAGAGCGTCGACCGGAAAAGGCACAGCCAGATATCGCGCGCTGAAACTGATCTGTCAGAGCTGCCCATCGAAAGCCCGTTGTTGCCCGAAAGCAGATTGCCGCTCTATCACCCGCGAAGAGCATGAAGATGCCCGCCAGGTTGCCCGCGACATAGCCAAAACCCGCCAATATGACATCTCGATGAAGCTGCGAAAGAAAGTTGAGATGCTCTTTGCCCACCTCAAACGCATTCTTGGTCTCGGCAGGCTCCGATTACGTGGGCCCTGCGGCGCAAACGACGAATTCCTCCTCGCAGCAACCGCCCAGAACCTCCGAAAGCTAGCAAAGGTATTTGGTGCACCCGCAGCATCAGCGACAGCGCCATAAAGAAAGGCGTTCGACCTCCCAATCCACACCCAATTGCCGCGCTGCAATACGTTGTTTTTCCACAGAATCGGCGGAAACCAGCCCTTCGCCGCGGATGCGAAAAGATCTACCAAAAGGCAATAAAGCAGCCATCCGCTATCGAACGAAAAGAACGTGCGAGACGCTCCGCCTTTCTAAACTCAATGCTATGGAACTATCTGGAAATTCTGGTAATAGTGACCCGGATGCAAAGGCCTTCCGAGGGACGAAACAAAATGAAGATCAATCGCCGTGAGACGTTCGTGGGTCTGGGCGTAGCGATGATGGCGTCGGGCCTAGCCGCTCCTGCGTTGGCGCAGAACCGCAAGATCGTTGTGGGCGCGCTGCGCTTTACAAGTCATTCCGGCAGCTTTGTCGCGTCAGAACGCGGATATTTCGCAGATGCAGGTCTTGATGTTGAACTGAAGTTCTTCCAGGCGGCGCAACCGATGGCGCTGGCGATTGCATCGGGCGACGTGGACTATGCCGTCACTGCTATTTCTGGCGGGCTGATTTCATTGGCAGGAAAGGGTGCGATCAAAGTTATTGGCGGTGCGCTTTCAGAAGAGCCGGGCATCGACGGACAGAAAATCCTCGCGTCCGATGCGGCCTTCCAAGCTGGGCTGACATCGCCTGCGATGTTGGATGGCAAGTCCTTTGGCATGACAACAGCTGGGTCATCGTTCCACTATATGGGCTCGAAAGTCGCGGCAGCCGAGGGCGCCGCTATGTCGTTCAAGCCGCTCGGCAAAGTCGGCGCGATCATCGGGGCTTTGAAATCGGGCCAAATCGACGCCTGGTCGATCGTGCCGCATATCGCCAAGCCACTCGCCGGGTCAGGAGCTGTGCATATCATCGGAAACATTGCGGACTATCTACCCAACTATCAGGTGACCACGGTCTTCACCTCGGCTGGCAATGCAGTCAACGAACTCGATATGACCACTGACTTCTTGAACGCCTTCTCGCATGGCGTCACGGATTATAATACTGCGATGATCGATAGGGCTGGTGGCGACGAGGGCGTCGACGAAATGGTCGATCTGATCCACAAATTTGTCTACACCGACCGACCGCGAGAAAAGGCGGCGCCGTCAATTATCAACGGTACGATGCGGATCAACGAAGGCGCGGCGCTCAACGTCGCCTCTGTCGAAGATCAGTTAAACTGGTTCCTATCCGAGGGCTTGGTCGACGAAGGCATCACGCTGGAAACACTGCTTGACACCAGCTACGCCGAGACCAGTAGCTGACCTAGTCACACCAAAAGGCCGGAAGAGTGCGCTCGATCCGGCCACCAAAGGGGGTTTTGGCAGTGGAAATCCGACTGTCCGGCATTACACACGTCTACAATGGCGCCGAAGTTCTCAGCGACATAACACTTGATGTGCCATCAGGGCGTATCGTTTGTATTGTAGGCCCGTCAGGCTGTGGAAAGTCTACCCTGCTGCGCCTGATTGGCGGGCTGGAACGCCCGACCCAGGGCGAGATTTTGCAAATGGGCGCATCGCCGCCAGGCTGCCTGAACCCGCTGACCTATATATTCCAAGACTTTGCCTTGCTGCCGTGGCGAACAGTAGCGGGCAACATCTCGCTGGTGCTCGAAGACCATGGTCTGGGCAAAGCCGAAATGAACGCCATCGCCGAAAATGTTCTGGCTCGTACCAAGCTGAGCGATTTTCGGAACGCGCTGCCGAAGCAGCTATCAGGGGGCATGAAACAACGTGTTGCCATCGCACGGGCATTGGCGGTCAACCCGGCTGTTATGCTGATGGATGAGCCATTGTCATCGCTCGACGCCCAAACGCGCGAGCTTTTGGTGGATGATCTGATCGATCTTTGGACGCGCACTCCGTTCACTGCCGTCTATGTCACGCACAATTTGGCAGAGGCCGTGCGGCTGGGCCATTCGGTGGTTGTGTTGTCGCGGCGGCCAGGGTGGATCCGCGAGATTGTGCATCTGGATAAGCCGCTGGGCGATAGGCACCTGGGTGATCCAGAACTTGACCGTCAGCAACAGCATCTATGGAGCCTGATGCGTGACGAAGCGCGCGCCGCCGATGCCGAATTGGCACATGTCTGACCGGGGGAGCCAAACCGCGCCGCAGGGCGCCCGCCCGATTGCCTTTCGCGGCGGTGGGTTCGCGCCACGACCCGGCGTTGGGTCGGGTTCGCGGTGTTTGCTGTTCTGATCGCACTGGCCGAGATTGGCACTCAAAGCGGGTTCATCTCGCCCCTATCGTTTCCGAAACCGTCCGATGTGTTGGTGACCTTTGGCGAGCTTTATGACAGTGGGCGGTTGTGGCGACACCTTGGGCCATCTTTAACCCGCCTGCTCATCGGCTCGGTCATCGGCGTCAGTACCGGAGTCGCGCTTGGTGTGCTCATCGGCTTGTTCGCTTATGTTCGTGCCGGCTTTGTTCCGCTGGTCGCCGCGCTTTTCCCGATCCCCAAGATCGCACTGCTGCCGCTGTTTGTGATTTGGTTTGGGATTGACGAGGGGTCGAAATACGCGCTTATCGCTCTTGGCACTTTCACGCCTACTGTGGTGGCAACCTACGGAGCGGTGGACAACGTTGATCGCACTCTAATCCGTATGGGGCAAAGTTTTGGCCTTAGCTGGCAGTCAATCGTCCGAAAGATTGTATTGCCCGGCGCAATGCCTGGAATTCTGTCCGGCCTGCGCATCAGCCTTGCTATTGGGATTATTCTGCTTGTCGCGGCAGAGATGCTGGGTGCGGAATACGGTGTCGGCGCCTACATCCTTGAAGCCGGCTCTCTCTACGATCTGGAGAGGCTTTTTGCGGGGGTGGTGATCCTGTCGGTATTGGGTGTTCTCGTCAGCTTCGCAATTGGCCTTTTGGAACGTCGTGTTTTGCGCTGGCGCATCTAAGATTGTCTTGTTTGCGAATTACGTTTCTCAGAAGCCCGTTAATGGCCGCATAGGGCCGTCCGTGAAGACGGCCCAAGGTCTTCAGATTTCTACCGCTTCAGCGATGGCCAATGCGTCTTCCAGGTCAACGCCAAGATACCTGACGGTGCTGTCCATCTTGGTGTGCCCAAGCAATAGCTGAACCGCACGCAAGTTACCGGTCTTTCGATAAATCTGCGCCACTTTTGTTCGACGCATCGAGTGCGTCCCATAGGCGCTCGGTTCCAGTCCGATCGATTTGACCCATTCCCGGACAAGTCTCGCATATTGCCGCGTCGAAATATGAAGTCGCTCATGGAAGCGACCTGGCCAAAGGTATTCTGATCCGATCATCAGCGTTTCCTCCATCCAGCGGAGCAGCGATTTGCGCGTACCCTCAGTGATCTCGAAACGGACGGGCTTCTGCGTCTTGCTCTGGATGATCGAGGCACGCTCCTTGACCTGTCTGGCGACGAAGACATCGGACACCTTCAGTTTGACCAGATCGCAGCCCCGCAGCTTGCTGTCGATCGCCAGATTGAAGAGCGCGAGA
>JAAEUB010000223.1 GCA_024227755.1 Paracoccaceae bacterium
AAGAAATTTCCGGCGGCACAAAATTATCGTTGCTGCATGAGGGTATCAGTGCCGCTGCCGGAGAAGCGGCAATGGGTCTGCTGATGGCGCTTGACGCGGGTTGGGACAAACATCTGGCGAGTTTGCGTTCTGCGGTGGCATGACAGTCTTCCCCCAGTCCGCCGGGGAGAGGCAATACTCAGGATTTTTTGGTAGATACGGCAGGTTGGATCAGACAATAACGGGCGAACTGTTTTTCGCATGACTGTCCCATATTCAGATCAAACCTCCGGCACACCACCATCAAGCACGGCCTTGTAATACGACTGATCAATGTTGCCGCCGGTGAGAATGATCGCAACTGATTTGCCTGCCATCCTGTCCTTTTCCTGCGTCAAAGCCGCAAGGCTGGCGGCACCTGCACCTTCTGCGAGATTGTGGGTGTCGGTGTAGTAGGCTCGCATGGCATTGGCCACTTCCTTGTCGGTCACTTCGACGATGCGCTCGGCTCCGTTGCTGATTATCTCCAGTGCCAGTGGATCGGGCATGCGCACCGCCACGCCATCGGCAAAGGTTCTGGCAGAATTGGTGGGCACCGGCTGGCCGTTTGCAATGGAAAGTGCATAGGTATTGGCTTCGGTTGAGACAACACCGACAATTTTGGTTTTCAGTCCAAGCATGTCGCGCTGGGTTATCAGCGAACAAATGCCTGAACCAAGCCCGATGGGCACATAGACAGTATCAAGTACATCGCCCGAATTCTTCACCGCGTCGAACAGTTCACGTCCGTAGGTTGAAACGCCCATGGCAAGTTCTGCCATGAAGGAGGGCATCATTTCGAGATCGTGCTCACTGGCATAGTCACGGGCGAGGCCTGCCGCCTCGTCAAAATCCTCACCGGCCTCGATCAGTTCCGCCCCTTGCGCCCGCATGGCGGCATTTTTCTCAACGCTGTTGCCCCTGGGAGCGAAGATGGTGACTGGAATGCCCTCGCGTTTTCCTGCTGTTGCAAGGCTCTGGCCGTGATTGCCACGGGTGGCCGAAACAATGCCGCCCGCCTTGCCGCTTTCCCGGCGCAGGCGCATATAGACCAGCCCGCCGCGAATCTTGAAAGCGCCGGTTGGGGTGTGGTTTTCGTGTTTGACCCAGACATTACAGCCGGTGCGCTTTGCCAGGAGCGGCCATTGGTGCTGCAATGTCGGCTGCATGGTATCGTAGACGATATCAGCAGCGCGCTGGAATTCCGGTTTTGTGAAGAGTGGTTTCATTTGTAAAAGGGCCAACC
>JAAEUB010000224.1 GCA_024227755.1 Paracoccaceae bacterium
TGGGTCGCGGACTTTCGGCGCTAATGGCAGACGTTGTGGCTGAGGAACCTCAGTTAGATGGCTCAACGGCCCGCAAAACGGATCAACTCATTGCTATCGACAAAATCCACCCAAACCCAGACCAGCCCAGGCGGACATTTAACCAAAGCGATCTGGATGAATTAGCTGCGTCGATCCGGGAAAAGGGCATTATTCAACCACTCATTTTGCGTAGTAATCCAACAGAAACAGGGGCTTACGAGATTGTAGCGGGTGAGAGGCGCTGGCGTGCAGCTCAGATTGCGCGCCTGCATCAAGTCCCCGCGTTGATTCGTGAATATACGGATACCGAGACGCTTGAGATCGCCATAATCGAGAATATTCAACGCGCCGACCTGAATGCGATTGAAGAGGCCGCCGGCTATCGCGACCTGATGGATCGCTTTGGTCATACACAGGAGAAATTGGGTGAGGCTCTGGGAAAAAGCCGTTCGCATATCGCCAACTTGTTACGCCTTCTTAATCTGCCGGATTCGGTTCAGAATTTGCTGCGGGAAGACAAGCTGACCGCAGGGCACGCACGAACTCTGGTGACAGCGAAAAACCCGGAAGGACTTGCCCACCAAATTGTTTCGCGCGGGCTTTCTGTGCGAGAGGCTGAAAAGCTGGTTAAGCGTGAAGGGACCGAAAAGGTCTCTAACCCGCGCAAAAATCCCGAAAAGGACGCTGATACAAGGCGGTTAGAGGATGACCTTAGCGCGACACTTGAAATGAAAGTGGCGATTGATCACAAGCCAAACGGACAATCCGGGCGGGTTACGGTTCAGTACAAGGACCTTGATGAGCTGGATGAGATCTGTCGCCGCTTGACCGCTGTGTTGTCGCCAAACGACTAATCCGAAGCCAACTCTCGGATCAGGGCATTCAGAACGGGCATTCCACGCCTCGTTGCTCGCAGTTGCCCTGCGTCCAGATGCACCAACCCAAGCGCATCTAGCTCGCAAATCTTATCTGCATCGATCTGTGACCCGCCCATTCGCGTAAAGCGTTCTAATGAAATGCCAGTGGATGTTCGCAAGCCCATAATCAGATACTCGTCCGCGCGCTCATTCCCCGAAAGCCTGTGCCGCTCAACCTCGCCGGCTTCTCCAGAAAGCGCTCTGCGCAGCCAAGTTTTTGGTTCCAGCGGCGTTTCAGTCGCGAAACGACCCTTTTGAAGGCTCAGGCGCCCATGCGCTCCAGGGCCAATCCCGACATAATCACCGGCATTCCAGTAAATCAGATTGTGCCGGGACAGCTCCGTGACACAAGCGTGGTTTGAAACCTCATACGCAGGTAAGCCTTTGGTATCACACAGGTTTTGTGTAAGCTCATACATATCGGCTGACAGGTCCTCACTTGGTAATCCCTTTAGCCTTCCCAGCCTTTCGCGTGCGCCGAACACGGTTTCTGGCTCAACCGTCAACTGATAAAGCGACAAATGGGTCGGCTCAAGGCTCAGCGCTTCGGTCAGCTCGTTTTCCCAGTCATTCAGGCTCTGCCCTTGCCTGGCATAAATCAAATCGAAGCTGGTTCGCTCAAATGTACTGCGGGCGATTTCAAGTGCTGACAAAGCGTCGCTTACGCTGTGCATACGCCCGAGTTTGCGCAAATCCACGTCATTAAGCGCCTGAACACCCACCGACACCCTGTTGACGCCAGCTAGTCGAAAATCCTGAAACCGCGCAACCTCGACCGAACCGGGATTTGCCTCCAGCGTGATCTCGATATCGTTTGCAAAGTGCCACCGGTTTTGTGCGTGATCAATTATGGCCTGAACCAGATCAGGTCGCATTAGGCTGGGCGTTCCGCCGCCAAAATAAATCGAATCAAGTATACGGCCGGGCGTTTCTATTGCGTATGCATCGATTGCATTCAAATAGGCCCGCGCCCAATCATCTTGGTCTATTGATGTCGAAACATGGCTGTTAAAGTCGCAATAGGGGCATTTAGACACACAAAACGGCCAGTGAACATAAAGGCCGAAGCCCCCAAGTTTCCAATCCTCAGGCAAAACACCCGGCCACGAGTTTGGCAAAGGCATCGGCGCGGTGGCTCATGCCGTGTTTCTTTCCAGGATCCATTTCGCCGAATGTTACGGTCTCGCCATCTGGCTGGAAAATGGGATCAAAGCCGAAACCCAGTTCTCCGCGCATTGGCCAAACAATCCGACCCGCGACTTTGCCAGTAAAGATTTCATCATGTCCGTCCGGCCACGCAAGGCAAAGCGTGGCATTGAACGACGCGGTGCGCGGCTCAGGGGCCTTTTTGTCTTCCAGCATTGTCCAGACTTTTGTCATCGCCATGGGAAAGTCCCGTCCAGATGGGGTTTCGGCCCAATCAGCAGTGTAAACCCCCGGCGCACCGTCCAAAGCGTCAACGATAATTCCGCTGTCATCTGAAAGCGCCGGTAATCCCGTGGAGCGGGCCGCGAAATGGGCCTTGATACGGGCATTTCCAGCGAAATTGTCTTCAGTTTCCTCTGGTTCCGTCAGATTGAAATCACCCGCAGACAGCACCTCAACCCCGAACGGATCAAGTAACACCTTGATTTCGTGTATCTTACCGGCGTTGTGCGAGGCAATAACCAGTTTATCGCCTTCGAATTTACGCATTTGCCGCAGCTATTTGCGCAGCCGCCAGTTCACTCACGCCCTTGTCCGCAAGATCCATCAAAACGTTCATCTGATCGCGGGAAAATGTTGATCCTTCGGCTGACATCTGCACCTCGATCAACCGGCTGCCGGTCAAAACAAAGTTTCCGTCCGCGCCTGCTTCGCTGTCCTCGGGATAATCAAGGTCCAGCACGTTTTGACCGGCGTAAATGCCGCACGAAACCGCCGAAACCGGTTCAGCCAGCGGGTCCGAGATGACGTCACCTGCTTTGATCAACTTGTTGACTGCAAGACGCAATGCAACCCAGCCGCCGGTAATGGCCGCGCACCTTGTGCCGCCATCTGCCTGTATCACATCACAATCGACGGTAATCTGCCGCTCGCCAAGCGCCAGTAAATCGACGCCTGCCCGCAAAGACCGGCCAATCAGGCGCTGAATTTCAACTGTGCGCCCACCTTGCTTGCCGGCTGCGGCTTCGCGGCGCATACGTGAGGTGGTTGAACGCGGCAGCATTCCATATTCCGCCGTCACCCAACCGCGACCGGAATTGCGCAGGAAAGGCGGCACCCGTGCCTCAAGGCTGGCCGTGCACAAGACATGCGTATCACCCATTTTTATCATGCAGGAGCCTTCGGCATGTTTTGTTACGCCGGTCTCGATTGAAACCGGGCGCATTTCATCTATCTTACGTCCTGACGGGCGCATGGCATTCCCCTTTACTGGTATATGGGGCGCACATCCCATTCTGGGCATGAAAAGGCAAGGTGATAGGGCATGAAAGGCAAGACAGAGTTACTGGCGGATATGAATGCCAGATCGCGTGAGGTGTTTCGCCGACTGGTCGAAGGTTTTCTTGAAACCGGCGACCCGGTCGGTTCACGCACCCTGACGCGCAGCATGACTGAAAGCGTGTCGGCCGCGACAATTCGCAATGTCATGCAGGATCTTGAGTTTATGGGTTTGCTTGACAGCCCCCACACCTCGGCCGGGCGCATCCCGACCGAGCTTGGCTTGCGGATGTTTGTTGACGGTCTTCTTGAAGTGGATGAGCTGACAAAAGATGACCGCGAAAAGATTGACCTGACCCTTGCGGCGAATGAACCGGACATGGGCAATATGATGGATCGCATCGGCTCGGCTTTGTCGGGCATTACCGCAGGTGCCAGCCTTGTCCTGACCCCCAAACATGAAGCACCGATCAGGCATATCGAATTTGTTTCCCTCAGCCAGACCCGCGCTTTAGTGGTGCTGGTCTTTGCCGATGGCCACGTGGAAAACCGATTGTTTACCCCACCGTTGGGGCAAACACCTTCCTCCATGCGCGAGGCGGCCAATTTCCTTAATGCCCTGGCCGAGGGGCTGACAATTGGCGAATTAAAGGCGCGAATCAAAGATCAGATAGGCCTGCGTCGGCAAGAGCTTAACATCCTCGCCAGAACACTGGTCGAAGATGGGCTGGCCTTATGGGAAAACGAAGGCGACGGGCAGGAGCGATTGATCGTGCGCGGACGGGCAAATCTTTTATCAGAGGGTACGGACGAGGCTGAATTAGAACGCATACGCAGCCTGTTTGATGACCTTGAGCGCAAGCGCGACATATCCGAATTTCTGGACCTGGCGGAATCCGGTGAAGGCGTTCGGATATTTATTGGCTCCGAGAATAAACTTTTTTCACTTTCCGGTAGCTCTTTGGTGGTTTCCCCCTATATGAACTCTGATCGAAAGATTATCGGTGCTGTCGGCGTCATCGGCCCAACAAGGTTGAATTACGGACGCGTGGTACCGATCGTGAATTATACGGCTGAGCTGGTGGGCAAACTAATCTCGGACCGCGGATAAAGGGCAAGTGATGAACGACGCGAACAAAGAAACCAAGATCGAAGTCGAAGCGGCGATCGAAGAGCTTATGAATGAAGTTGCTGGCGATGACTTAATTAGTGATCCCGAAGGACTGGAAGCCTTTGATGAAGTGGAACAATTACGGTCCGAGCGTGATGATATGCGTGATCGCTTCATGCGCGCCCTGGCTGACGCTGAAAATGCCCGCAAACGTGGCGATCGCGACCGACGCGAGGCCGAGCAATACGGCGGTTCAAAACTGGCGCGCGATATGCTGCCGGTTTATGACAACCTTAAGCGCGCGCTGGAAGCAGCGGGTGAGGACAACAAGGCTGGCGCCGGATTGCTTGAAGGCATTAAACTTACAATGCGCGAGCTTCTGAATATCTTTGATAAGCACGGCATGCGTCTGATTTCACCGGAAATTGGCGAAAAGTTCGATCCGGACTATCATCAGGCCATGTTCGAGGCACCCCTTCCCGAAACCAAGTCGGGCGATATTATTCAGGTGATGGCCGAGGGCTTTATGCTTCATGACCGCCTTTTGCGTCCCGCTCAGGTTGGAGTTTCATCGACGCCAAAATAGCTTCGAATTGCTTCGCAATCCGATCAACTTGGGGGCCAGCCCCCAAACCCCGGAGTATATGTGCAAGATGAAGAGGTTTAAGGTTCTTTCAGAAGACCCCTTAATTGATAGATCAGATCCAGCGCCTCTTTTGGCGAAAGGTTGTCGGGATGACTTTCCTTTATCCTCTCTTCAATTTTAGAGGTTCCTACAAGCGGCGGCTGGGTTGAAGGTGTTACAGCAAATAGCGGCAGATCGTCGATAAGCGCCTTTTGCCGGCTGCCTTCACGCTCCCCTTTTTCCAAAGCCTCCAGCACAAAGCGTGCGCGCTCCACCACACTTTCCGGCAAACCCGCCAATCGGGCCACCTGAACACCATAAGAACGGTCCGCCGCACCCTTGCGCACTTCGTGAAGGAAAATCACCTCGCCTTGCCATTCCTTGACTGCGATGGTGGCGTTTTCGACGCCGTCCAGTTTGTCCGCCAGTTGCGTCATTTCGTGATAATGCGTGGCGAACAGGGCGCGGCATTTGTTGGCTTCGTAAAGGTGCTCAAGCGTTGCCCAGGCGATCGAAAGCCCATCATAAGTTGCGGTTCCGCGCCCTATTTCATCAAGAATTACAAAGGCATTCTCATCTGCCTGATTAAGAATGGCTGCTGTTTCAACCATTTCAACCATAAACGTTGATCGCCCCTGCGCCAGGTCATCTGATGCACCGACCCGTGAAAAAAGCTGTGAGACAATGCCAATACGGGCTTCTTGCGCTGGAACAAAGCTGCCCATTTGTGCAAGCAGGGCAATAAGCGCGTTTTGGCGCAAAAATGTTGATTTACCGGCCATATTTGGCCCTGTCAGCAACCAGATTGCCGCCTGTTTCGACCCGTCTGTCAGTTCGCAAGCATTGGCGATAAACGGGACTGTACCTTGCTTACGCAAAGCCTCTTCCACCACCGGATGACGCCCACCGATAACTCGGAAGGCCCTGCTATTATCTACCTTTGGCTCGCACCAGTTTTCCTCAACCGCCATTTTGGCCAAGGCGGCAGCAAAATCTATATCAGCCATCGCCCGCGCGGCGTCAAAAATACCCGCCGCCTCTGCCAAAACGGCCTGCCGCAAGCTCTCAAAATGCCGCTTCTCGATCTCCAGCGCCTGCGCGCGAGCGTTCAAAATGCGTGTTTCAAGCGCTGACAACTCGACGGTTGTGAATCTAACAGCATTTGCGGTGGTTTGGCGGTGAATGAAGGTATCACTAAGCGGCGCTGACAACATCTTCTCTGCATGAGTGGCTGTGGTTTCGATGAAATAACCAAGGACGTTGTTATGTTTGATCTTTAGCGAAGAAATCCCGGTTTCCTTGGCGAAAACATTTTGCATTCCTGCAATCACGCCACGGCCCTCATCACGCAGCCTGCGCACTTCGTCCAGTTCATCGTCAAACCCAGCGGCAATAAAGCCACCATCGCGGGTCAACAAGGGCGGTTCAGCAACCAGCGCCTGTTCAAGCAGATCTGCGACCTCGTCAAACCCCTCAAGCGCACGGGATTTCAGCTTCAGAAGGTCAGGCAGGTCATTTAGGTCCAGCCGCGCAAAAATGTCAGCGGCAGAGTGCAACCCGGAACGGACCGCGCCAAAGTCACGCGGGCCTCCCCGCGCAAGTCCAAGCCTTGAAAGCGCACGGTCCATATCAGGGGATTTACGCAAAACATCGCGCAGATCGCGGTTCAGGTCCTTGCGCTTCACCAGGTAGGAAACAGTCTCTAACCTGCCCCGAATCGTGGTCAAAGAACGCGAGGGGCTGGAAAGCCGCTGTTCCAAAAGTCGCCCGCCCCCGGCGGTGATTGTGCGATCGATGCTTGCAAGAAGCGACCCGCTTCTGCCGCCGGACAGGGACCGTGTAAGCTCAAGATTTCGCCGCGTGGCCGCATCGATAAGCATATTCTGACCGGCAGTTTCGATAATCGGCGGGCGAAGCAGCGGCAATTTGCCTTTTTGGGTTAAATCCAGATAGGAAATGATGCCACCAAGGGCCCCAATCTCGGCCCGGCCAAGGCTTCCAAAGGCATCGAGTGACGAAACCTGAAAAAGCTCCTGGATGCGCCTTTTGGCGTTGCTTGAATCAAATCCCGATGCGGCGAGCGGGGTCAGGGCGGCACCAAAAGCAGTGACTAACTCGCTCAATTCAGCCTCTGAAGCGTCGGAAATCAAAACCTCTCGCGGGGCCAGGCGGGCCAATTCGGGCGAAAGTCGTACACGCGGGCAGGGGCTTACATAAAGCGTCCCAGTCGAGATATCCGCCCAAGCCAGCGCCCCTTCCCCACGAACCTCTGCAAAAGCAGCGAGATAGTTGTGTTGCCGGGCTTCCAGCAGGCTTTCTTCGGTCAGTGTGCCGGGGGTAACAAGGCGCACAACCTCGCGCTTGACCACCGCCTTATAGCCACGCTTTTTCGCCTCTTTGGGGTCTTCCATTTGCTCGCAAACCGCCACGCGAAACCCCTTGCGAATCAGTGTCAGCAGATATCCTTCGGCAGCGTGATGCGGCACCCCACACATGGCGATATCTTCACCCAGATGCTTGCCGCGCTTGGTCAGCGCAATGTCCAGCGCCGCCGCGGCCGCAATCGCATCGTCAAAGAACATCTCGTAAAAGTCGCCCATGCGATAAAACAATAACGCATCGGGATACCCGGCCTTGATTTCAAGGAATTGCGCCATCATCGGCGTCACCGTGGATTTAGCAGCTGTCAATTGATCCCCCCGGATGCGTTCATGCAGACTAATAGCCGCAGCACCCCGGTAAAAGCCCCGTCAGGGACGATTTCGCGAGTTTGTTTTGCGCGAAACCCAGTTCCAGCTGGTCTGGCACATATCATCTAGGTCTCGCACGGCCTTAAAGCCCAGAAGATTGCTGGCAAGGGTCGGGTCGCCCCAAAACCCATCTATATCGCCGGCACGCCTGCCTGTGACTTCATAGGGTAGGGTTTTTCCGCAAGCCTTCTCATAGGCGCGCAGCATATCCAGCACAGAATAACCGGTTCCGGTGGAAAGGTTAACAATATGGCTCTCATCCTTGTCGATCAGTTTGCGCAAAGATTGAATATGGCCCTTTGCCAGATCGACCACGTGAATATAGTCTCGAACACCGGTCCCATCCGGGGTGTCATAATCGTCACCAAAGACCCTAAGCCTGGCCAAATCGCCTGTTGCGACCCTGGCAATATAGGGCATCAGGTTGTTGGGTATGTCGTTGGGATCCTCACCGATCAGCGATGAGGGATGCGCACCAGCCGGGTTGAAATAGCGTAAAATTCCGTAAGACCAACGGTCATCGGATGTTTTCAACTGCCTGAGCAGGGTCTCGCATATCAGCTTGTTTTCCGCATAGGGGCTTTCAGGGCGGGTGGCGTGATTTTCGGGCAAAGGTAAAATATCCGGTTTGCCATAAACGGTTGCAGTCGACGAAAACACCACGCGCCGCACGTCGGCCTCGTCCAGCGCCGCCAACAAGGTTGAAAACCCAACACAGTTTGTTCGAAAGTAGTCCAACGGGTTCTCAACGCTTTCACCCACGGCCTTTTTCCCGGCATAGTGAACGGCTGCGTCAAAGGCATTTTCCGCAAGCACCTGATCCAGAAAACCCGCATCCAGCACGTCGCCTTCGTAACAGGTGACCTTTGCGCCGGTTATAATTTCCAACCGGTCCAGCACATCACGGCGCGCGTTTGAGAAATTATCGACGATAACAACCTCCAACCCTGCCGCGACAAGCTCAACATAAGTATGCGAACCAATATAACCCGCACCGCCGGTCAAAAGGACTTTCGAACTCATAAAACCACTCCATCCCACCTTTTCGGCAGATTAGAACTTAGAGCCAGGAAATGCATGCAAAAAATTGGTCACCAAGCGGGCGCTGGCATCGCAACAA
>JAAEUB010000225.1 GCA_024227755.1 Paracoccaceae bacterium
CCACACCCGTTCAACAGACAGCGAGGAAATTCCATCTTTCAGCCGGGCGCAGGCTTTCAGCCCATCGCCATCCGGCCGTCCTTCACCATAACGCGCAAAAAAGCGAAAAAAGCGCAAAATCCGCAGATAGTCTTCCTCAATCCGCTGCGAGGCCTCACCAATAAACCTCACATTGCGTGACAGCAGATCCTGATAACCGCCCAACGGATCAAATATATTACCGTGACGGTCACAATAAAGCGCGTTCATCGTCAGGTCCCGCCGACCGGCGTCCTCCATCCAACTGCGACCGAATTCAACCACAGCGCGGCGGCCATCGGTTTCGATATCGCTGCGCAAAGTGGTTATCTCATAGGGGTGTTTATCGATTACCGCCGTTATCGTGCCATGCGACAGGCCGGTGGCGATCGCCTTGACGCCAGCATCCTCAAGCCGCTGCAACACCTTGTCGGGCGTTAGAGTGGTCGACAAATCCACATCGCCGATGGTTTCGCCAAGAATGGAATTGCGCACGGCGCCACCGTTTACGCGGGTTTCCTCCCCGTCCTTGTCCAGGATATCAAACAGGTTCTGCAATCCGGGCAGATTGAGCCAGCCTGAAAATTCCGGCAACAGCGCCAATTTTTCACTCATTTGAATACCTGGTTGTAAAACATGCGGACAATCCCTGCGGTCACCCCCCAGACATGATGCTTACCCCAGGGCATGACATAGTAATAACG
>JAAEUB010000226.1 GCA_024227755.1 Paracoccaceae bacterium
ACACGGCGCAAAGCATTCTCACGACTGGGGGCCTTCGCTCTGGTTGCATATTCGGTTCCTGCTGTAACCACCTTGTCGATGGCGCATGCCGCTAGTGCCGCAAGTGCAGCAAGTGCCGCTAGTGCAGCAAGTGCCGCTAGTGCAGCAAGTGCAGCAAGTGCCGCCAGCGAGCCAAGCGCAGCAAGCGAGCCAAGTGCCGCCAGCGAGCCAAGTGCCGCCAGTGAGCCAAGTGCCGCCAGTGAGCCAAGCGGGCCTGAAGTGGAAGTTGAGTTGCATGATGTGGATGATGCCACTGTGGCTGCTGCCTGCGGGGCAGAGAATTTGGATGATCCGGAATACCTCGCCTGCCTGGTCGAAAATGGTTTTGCCACGCCATAACCCGCATACCACGAATGTATCTTGGCCTAACCTAACAACTTTTGCCGTGACATTTGCGAAAAAATCCAAAAGCATATCCGTAACAGAGCTTTTTCTGTTACGGATATTTGACTGCGATAGAACCTCGGGGAATTGATGAAACAACTCGGCTGGCTGAAATTTGAAGGATTGCAGGCCTGTGTCTCTTTGCAGGTAGATTCTGAATTCATCACCGCTCTGCCAGCTGTGTTCAGTAACTGGGCGTATACGTTGCTAAGTAGCGAGCCGGATCAAGTCTTTGCCAATGTCGATTTTAGCAAAAACCAATATACCATTGCTTCACCCTTCATGGATGCACCCGAAGCTTTTGGCGATCCTGTCAACACATTGTGCCGTCTGGTGGTCGAGCTTGCCTGGGCACAATTGCGCGAGCAACCGGATTTACTTTGTCTGCACGGGGCGGCAGCCGAGTTTAATGGCAGACTGGTCGTATTCCCAAGCACACGACGCGCCGGTAAAAGCACCTTGTCCCTTGGATTATTGGCTGCAGGCGTCAAAATCTTCACAGATGATTTCCTGCCGCTGCAAATCAGCGAACAGAATATTATCAATGGCATTTCTCAGGGGATTTCCCCACGCCTTCGCCTGCCTTTGCCAGATCAAGCAGGCCCTCAGGCAAAAGCTTATTCTCAGCAGCAAAGTTACACGCAGAACCGACAATACCGTTATGTTGCACCCAAGAAAGGCGATGCGGCAGCCCACGGAGATACAGCGCCACTTGGGGCATTGGTTTTTTTGGAACGAAAGGCCAGCGTAGCACCTTGCATTGAGTCGCTGGATCAATCTGAGGTGCTGACAGCTTTGATCAAGCAAAACTTCTCGCGGGCGATGAACGCGTCAGCAATTCTGAATGTCTTGTCCGCAATTACAACCAGCGCACCCGCCTATCGCCTTATTTTTGATGAAGTGGAGCCCGCCGTTGCTTTTTTACGCAGCCATTTTGACCAATGGTCAGGGGCGCTGGCAACAATTGACAAACATGATTTCCACCGGGCACCGGAGCCTGACAAAACTCCGACATTGCACAACTGGCAATCCCTTCCCTTGACCCGCATGCCGGGCGTTTCGGAAACGATTGTCGACAACAAACGGTTTTTGTCCGGCAGAAATAACAGCAACATTGTTTTTTTGAACGAAGGCGCGGCGGGGATCTGGCAACTTCTGGCCAGCCCCATCACTCAGAAAGAAATAGTCGCCCTGCTTTCCGCCGCGTTCCCCGCGCATGACCCGGCGGCGATTGAGCGCGACACCACTACTACGCTGCAGGCTTTCGTCCACAACCAGCTTGTTACGCCGTCTGAGCCTATTGAGGATGACCCGGCGGGCTTTGGCGGGTATGCTGCACCCAACTCCGCACAAAGCACGCATCCCAACGACAATGAAACCCATGACAGATAGTAAGTTGACAAGACGACAGGCACTTGCCCGGCTCGGTATCACACCTCTTGCCCTTTATGTTGCACCCGCCGTTTTGACGCTTAGCACCGCCGCGTCGGCTTCCAGCGCAACACCACCCTCTGACCCTTCTGAACCTTCCGTGGCAACACCACCGACCCCCCCCTCGCCCGCTTCAAGTCCAAGTGCGCCGGGGGATGTAGTTGAGGCGGACGAAGCATCTTCTGATCGTTGTTATCAAGATGCGGGTGCCTCAGGCAATTCGCAATTATCCATCAGTCAGGATGATTTCGAACGCGCGCAGGCCGCCGTCGATGCAGGATATGCCAAACCACTCAGCCAAATCTGGCAGGGTATCCTGGCCGATTATCCAGGTCGCATTGTCAGCATTAGCTTCAGTGGGTTTCGCTATCGCCCACGATACAGGCTTAAGGCCGTTTCTTCATCGGGAAGGTTGGAAACCGTCATTGTTTCCGCGCGTACCGGGAGAATTGAGCGAATTGTGGGCTGCTGATGCGTATTTTGGTTGTTGAAGACGAAAAGGCGATTGCGGCTTCCATCGCTAAGGTGCTCAGCCACAACGGCTTTGTTCCAGAAATATCGGCTGACGGAGAAGACGCTTGGTTTCGCGGTGGAACCGAGGATTATGCGGCAGCAATTCTGGATATCGGCTTGCCAAAGCTAGATGGTCTCAGCGTGCTGCAAAACTGGCGTAATGAAAAGGTAAACATGCCGGTCATTCTGCTAACCGCGAAAAGCAGCTGGACGGAAAGGGTTGCGGGAATTGATGCGGGCGCCGACGACTATCTTGTCAAACCGTTTCATATGGAAGAGTTGCTTGCCCGTCTTCGCGCCCTAATGCGCCGCACAGCAAGCGAGAAAAAAACCCAGCTTACTGCAGGGCCTTTGATGCTGGATACCAAGCATATGCAGGTGTTCGTCGATAGCGTGCCGGTGAATGTAACAAAACTCGAGTTCAGACTGATAAGTTCTCTTTTACTCCAGCGCGGCGAGATTATTTCGAAGGAAGAGCTTGCCGCAAGCATCTACTATCAGGACCAGGAACCCGACAGCAACGCAATTGAGGTTCTGGTCGGACGGCTGCGGCGTAAGCTGAACGCCGATATTATCAAGACAAAACGCGGTTTTGGCTATTTCATATCGGAAGCAGAATGAAGCAGTCTTCCCTCCGATTTCGGCTCACAATCGTGTCTTTTTTCTCCATTGCAGCAGCACTGGTGGCGACAACCTATGCGCTGAACGACCGGTTCTACCGTTACTTTCAGGACAGGATATATGCCGAGCTGGAACAGCACCTTGAACAGCTAGCCACAAATCTGTCTTTGGATGCGGCGAGCAATATTGTAGTTGCACCGCTATTGGACCGACGCTTCAGGCAACCCTTCAGCGGGCTGTACTGGCAGGTTGAAACAGCGGATGCAGAACCGGTTTTATCCAGGTCATTATGGGGAAAAAGCGTGTCGGTTGCGGAAAGCTTTGAACCCGGCGAACGCTTCAACACACGTGCCAGATCGCCAAGTGGTCCTTCGGTATTGGTGTCAGGTTGGGTAATCGTTCTGGGCGAAGGTGACGGCGAGCGACAAGTGGTACTGGCGGTTGCAATTGACGAAACCGAGGTATTGATCGCCGCCGAGGGGTTTCGCGCCTACCTGCTTAAATGGCTGGGTCTGATGATGGGGTTCCTGATCATTGCCGCATGGGTACAGATCGGCATTGGCCTTTCGCCACTGAAAGTGATCCACCGAAAAGTCGAAGAGGTAAAAAAGGGCGGCAAAACCCGGCTTTCAGGCCAGTTTCCTGCCGAAGTTCAGCCTTTGGTTGAAGAAGTGAATACCCTGTTGGAAGCCCATGAAATATCACTAAGAGCAGCACGCGCCAAGGCTAGCGACCTTGCGCATGGGCTTAAAACACCATTGACCGTTATGCGCGTTTTACTGCATGAAATGGAGGCGGATATCGGCCCCACGAAAACGGCGGATGTTGACGCGCAAATCTCCTCGATGCACAATTTCATCGAGCGTGAACTCGCTCAGGTTAGAAACGACACGCTGGGGCAGCATCAAACGCCGGTTAAGCCGGTTTTGGCCCATATGGTCGCGAGCATGAAAAAACTACCGCGAGGCGGCGAACTGGATTGGCAGCTTGACCTGCCGGAAGATCTGCGAATTCCGTTTGACCAACATGACTTGGCAGAATTGCTTGGAAACATCCTGGATAATGCCCGCAAATGGGCTGTCGGGAAAGTCATAATAAGGGGCCAGAAATTGACCGGTACTGCTGGTTCGATCACGTTTGAAGACGATGGGCCAGGAGTGGCAGAGGCGATGATGGAGGCGCTCCCCTCACGTGGTAAGCGCATATCGGGCAGCGAAACCGGCAGCGGCCTTGGCCTCGCGATCTGCGAGGATTTGCTGAGGGCAGCTGGTGGAGGCATCACCCTGAACCAATCTGCCCATGGCGGGCTAAAGGTTGAGATATTCTGGCCGTAACCCGGCAGGTTTTCGAGATTCTGGCCCATTGCAGATCCTTGCTCCACTGCCAAACTTCCTTTGTGCGGCTCAAGCACCCTACTCAAAAAATGTGTTCCCTCAGTGAACTCTTCTCCCGATTGCTCGCGCCTAGCCAGCTCTGACGCCAGCTATTTTTTTGCCGGTTCGTCCACTGATTTTATCCCGCTCTCTGCATTTGCGATATCGATCTGGCTGCGGGCGATACGGCGGGCCAGACGAAATATCCCGTCAAGGATTTCGATCAGTTCGATCTCACGTTTATAGGTTTTTACCCTCTTGGGTTCATCCGCCGTCAGTCGTTCCAGGCTATGCAGGGCAATCTCGTGGCTCATCTGGCGCAACTTGATCTTCATCAGACCCACATCATTCGCCGTACCGGCATCACCCCTGGCAAGAGCATCTATGGCACCTTGCAGGGCCTTGACCACCCTCTTATGGAACTTCCCGATGATCTTGGCGGTTTCAGGGCTGACCACAACGCTTTCTTTCAAACGTTTCTTGGCCGAGGTCACCAGGTCGCGGGACACCAGATCACCGATCTGTTCCAGGTCATTAACCACGGCAACCAGGTGCAGAAGCCTCACCGACTGAACCTTGGTTAGGTGGGTCAGGCTGATTTCACCCAGATAGGCGATGATGCTTTGATGCAATGCATCAATGGACCGATCAAGCTTGATCAGGTCGGCAAGCCGGGTGCGTGGCCCGCTTACCGCAACCGGCATGACCTGGTTGACCAGTTTGATTGCCCGGCGTCCCAGCCTCTCAATCTCGTGTTGAGCGGCATCCAACGCAATCGCCGGGGTCAACAATAAAACCGGATCCAAGAATTTAGGCAAATTCTCCGGCTCAACCAGTTCAGGCTTGTCCGGCAGCAAATAGTTGACCAGCCGGGCGATCTGGGTGGTGAAGCCAACGAATAGCGCGGCGTTGATAACATTGAACAGGGTGTGTGCGTTGGCGATCTGGCGTGGCACATCGGTGGCGAGCAATGTTGTGCCGGTCAGCCCAGTATTCGCGGGCGATATCGCGCGGGCCATTGCAGCGAGTTGCGGTATAAATCCGATCCAGATCAGCACCCCGACCACGTTGATCAGCGTATGCACCGTAGCAGCACGCACAGCCTCGCGCGGTTTGCCAATTGCGGCCAGAAGCGCCGTGACACAGGTGCCGATATTGGCGCCCAGCGCAATGCCAATGGCCGGCGTCAGTCCGATCAACCCCTGACTGCCCATTACGATCAGGATGCCGGTAGTGGCTGACGACGATTGTACAACCGCAGTGAAGGCGGCCCCGATAGCGGCAGCGTATAGAGGATTTTCCAGAGTGGTCATAAAGTTGACGAAAGGCTCGTATGTGCGCAGTGGGTACATCGCTCCGCTCATGACCGTCATGCCATAAAATATCATGCCCATCCCCAGCAGGATATTGCCGTATTCACGCCAGCTTTCGCTTTTAGAAGTGAAGTTCAGCAAAAATCCGACACTGATCATTGGCAGCGCTAACTTGGTGATCTTGAAGGCCAGTATCTGCGCGGTGATTGTGGTGCCTATATTGGCCCCAATGATCACAGCCACACTTTGCTCCATAGTCATCAGTCCGGCCGAGATGAATCCGACCATGATAACCGTGGTTACCGATGACGACTGCACCACAGAGGTCACACCGGCGCCCAAGCCGACACCCATGAACCGGTTGCCGGTGAGTCGTGCAAGTATTGCTTTCATGTGGTCGCCGGTGGCGCGTTTCAGTGATCGCGTCAGGATGTCCATACCGAACAGGAACAAGGCCAGTCCCCCGAACAGGCCGACCCACAGGTCAAAACTTGCAAAAACATTATCCATGGAGGCACACCTGCATTTGCTCAGCAATCCGCTTTTTCTGCCACTGCGTCGCACCGCTCTCTCATTGTTTCTAGCCCGTCGCGGCGACCTTTGCCAGCCAGAGGAGTTTATTAAGCTACTGCCTTAAACCCGCGGCCCGGCTGCAGAAATGCAGTTGCTTGGGGCGTTGAGTACGCGCCCGAGGGGCCAAGAAAACATAGTGTTTCACCCACCACGACCGTCCCACTCCAGAAGGTGGCGGTCGAAGGTTCGCATCCAGGGTGCAGTTATTTTGAGCAATATTTGTTTCCGTTTTGAAATTCGCACCTGTCCCAATTCGGCGGGCGAGAAATGAAATCACTCAAAGGGTTTCACGATCCATCACTAGCACCTGGTTGCTAATCCGGTCACTTGGGTGAGTTATCACATGCTCGCCCAGTTCCAGGCCACCAAGAATTTCCGCGAATTCCGTGTTCCGCTGACCGATTTCAACCGTCCTAAGCAATGCGGTGCCGTTGTCGACAACAAAGACCGCCCAATCCCCATTCTGCCGAAACAAAGCACTTATAGGCAGGCGCGCAACATCCTCGCCTCGCCATTCGACAATGCGCAGAAAGACCCGGAATCCATGTCCCAGCGCCGGGCGCTCACCCGCTGGCAAAGAAAAATCAAGAAGAGCTCTGACCCGTTGCTCTTCGATCCCAAGTGCTGAAACCTTTGTAAAGGCAGCAGGCTCAATCTCGCGCAATTGTGCCATCAACACTTCGCCTCCCCCCCAGCGCTCGACATAGGCCTGTGCGCCCGGTGTAAGACCCACCGCGTCGGAAGAAAGCAGTTCAACTGCGATTTCAAGGTCCTGCATCTGCCCGATTGTCAGGATCGGAGTGCCAGACGCAATGATGCGGGTGCTTTCGTTCACGACGCCGAGGATCTGGCCGCTCACCGGTGCTTTTAGTTCGATGCAGCAGGCGCTGGTCTCGTGTTCACTGCCTTCGCCTTCAGGTCCGATAAGCAGTGCCTCTTGCACTGCCAGTTCACTGACCCGCATGTCATAGGCCGCATGGGCGCTATCCAGCATGGCGGCCGCGATATCCAACGCAAGTTCAGCATCTTCAAGCTGCGCTTGGGGGATTGTGCCGCGCTCATGAAGATCGTGCAACCGGTTAAGCTGCAATTGTGCGTGGCCCAGATCAAGCTCGGCCATAGTAACCTGCGCACTTGCTACCGACAAAGCTGCCTCGGCCTGAGCCACTGTAGCTTCAGCTTGACTGCGCGACCGGGTATCTAGGAATGCTGGTGACCCAGGTTCAATCCGCGCCACAATAGTTTCCTGAGCCACGACGCGCTCGCCAATCTTCACCGGGCTGCGCAACAATCTGCCAGAAACTGGAGCCGAAACCTCAAAGATTTCTCGGACCCGCGTCTCTCCATCGGCATTGATCGTTACTTCCAAAGACCCGCGCTCAATTACAGCCAGATCCACGGGGATAATCTCGGGACGCGTGGCCATCCAGGCCAACCCGCCGATCACAAAGATTACGACCGCTCCGATCAGCAGTTTGCGCCATGTTGCAGACATCTCCTACTCCCTTGTTTTCATCACTGCGACCAGATCCATCCGGTCAATTCGACGTCGAACTATCAGAGCCGACAGAAATGATGCCCCCGCAACAACCAATGCCGCACGAACATAAGTAGCGCGCGTGATAACCATTGGGATTGCATACAAATCGCTTTCAAAGGCGGTTACCATGCCCGACGCTATGCCGTAGCCCATAACCCAACCCAGCGGAATCGCCACTACCGTCAGGATGAACAATTCACCCAGCAGAATATAACTCACTTCGCCACGGGTAAAGCCGAGAATGCGTAGTGACGCCAGCTCACGGCCACGTTCAGAAAGCTGAATTCGTGCCGAGTTATATACGACGCCCACAGCTATCAATGCTGCGATGAACGAGTTTATGGTGGTGGTCATGCCAGCGTTTTCGGCAATGGTTTCGTCGAAGGACCGACGCACCTGCGCTAACAAGGTGATACCAGTGATTACTGGGGCATCCTTGACAGCAGTATACAGCGCTTCTTCCGCGCCCTGATCAACCAGAATATTGACCGCATTAACTTGAGGTCTTCGGTTCAGGAGCTTCGAAAGGGTGTCGATATCCATATAAGCGCCCAGCCCAAAATACTGGCCTGCCACGCCGGTGACCACGATCCGGTGGCGGGTATCCGAGGCTTGCAGAAACTCGACTTCGATAACATCACCCACCGTCACATCCAGATGCGTCGCCAACCGCCGCGCCAGTACGATACCATGTTCAGGAGCCACCTGTACCATGGTCTGAGCATCATAAACGCGCGCCAGCGTATCACCGCTTCGTCGCCCTTCAACTCCGATGGTGCGGGTTAAATGCCCGTGATACAGCCGGGCGGGCATGTTCAACACACCCTCAGCGCTCATCACGCCAGGCAAGTTCCCGATGTCCTCCAACACACTTTCTGGGCGTGAAATCGCAAAACTTAGGATCGCATCCTGCCGGTTGATCTGTACGAAAGAGACATCCAGCAATTCGTCCATCGCATCGAACATGAACATTGCCGCGACCATCACAGCCGCCGAGGTGGCAATTCCAAGGGAAGTCAGGCCGGCACGGATCGGCCAACGCCCGATTGCGCGCAGAATCATCATGGTTGGTTGACGTGGATGGAAGATGCGGATCATCTGGTCAAGAATGCCACGACGAAAGCGTGTGGGCGCAGGCGGCGACATCGCTACGGCAGGTTTCAGCGTCACAATTTTGCGCACGGCACCTATGGCGCCAACCACAGCGGCAGACAGCCCCGCAAGCCCCGAGATTGCATAGGCCGAAGGGTATTGAACGAATACCAGATAAGGGAAGTGAAAAAACTCAGCATAGAGAACAGCCATCCCTTGCCCCAACCACAGCCCAAAACTCCAGCCCAGCACCACCCCGATGGTGCCGATCAGCATTGCAAGCTTGATGTAGTGCCAGGCGATCTCCCACTCAGCGTAGCCCAGCGCCTTTAACAGCCCGATCTGTTCGCGTTCAAGCGTGATCAGCCGCCCCAAAACCATGTTTACCAGAAAAGCTGAAATCACCAGGAAGATAGGTGGAATGATGCGCTTCATAACATCAAGTTGATCAAGCTCACCTTCAAGAAAGGCGTTGGAAATTTGCTCTTTGCGTCCATAGGGACCTGTGCCGCCATATGGCTTGAGCAGCGTTTCCAGCGCCTCTTTAACGGGTTCAATATCGGTACCGTGCGTGATCTTCAGACTGACCGAGTTAAAGGCCCCTGAAAGGTTGAAGGCAGCGGCCAGCACATCTTCGGCGAGCCACAGAATTCCAAAGCGACGGTCATCCGGCATGAGCGACCCAGGGCCAATCGTATAGATAAATTCCGGGCTCAGCGCCGTACCTACAATTGTCACTTCGCGCCGTTGCCCATTGAGGGTAATGTGAAAACTGTCACCGGGCTTGAAACCATGCGCCAGGGCAAAGGTCTCGTTCACCATGACCTCGTCTTCACGCCCGGCTTCGGGTAAGCGACCCTGGGTCGGGCCAGGCACGTTCAGCAGGGGCTCTCCGGTTGTTGGGATTGACAAAAGCTGTCCCATTGCAGGCTCGGCCATCCCAACAATGTCAAGAATGGCGAATTGCGATATCCGCGCCTCGACGCGTGCGACGCCCTCAATCGCGGTAATTTCCTCAATCAGTGATTTCGGCGCTCGGGATGCTGAGGAAAAGATATCGGCAAAACGCGAGCGTTCGTAATAGGTTGCACGGGTTTCGGAAAGCGAGCGTTCGGTACCGAAGGACATCACCATGATCATGACACCGCAGGCCAAAACAGCCGCAATTGCCAGACTCTGTGCCCAGAGCCGCCCTATATCCCGCACAAGTTTCTTATCCAGCGCTCGCATTTTCACCACTCAATATCAGCGGGTTCAATGCGGTTTTCATTCACCACCACATCGCTGATATTTCCGTCCGCAAAATAAATCACCCGATGAGCCATTTTTCTAATTCCGGCATTGTGGGTAATGACAACGGTCGTTGTGCCCAGATCCTCGTTAACCCGCTCGAGCGCCTCAAGAACCTGAACGCCCGTTTTGCTATCGAGAGCGCCAGTTGGCTCGTCACACAAGAGAACCTCGGGTCGCTTGGCAATCGCGCGCGCAATTGCCACCCGCTGCTGTTCACCCCCTGACATTTCGGCGGGGAAGTGATCCAACCGGTGGGCCAACCCTACCCGTTCCAGCGCCTCCTCGGGAGGCATGGGATCGCGGGCAATTTCGGTCACCAATGCAACATTTTCTCG
>JAAEUB010000227.1 GCA_024227755.1 Paracoccaceae bacterium
CGCTTTGCAGCAGAAGCGTCACTGAAACCGTTTTTTGATCCAACCAGCGCACGGGTGAAGCTGTGAACCAACAGGAGCAACCGACATGACAACCTCCGGCAACTGGCAGGCCCCTGAAGGAATTCCTGATAAACTCATCATTGACGGCAACTGGATTGCCTCAAACAGCAAGGACAGCACTGAAAGCATCGACCCGGCTACCGGGGCAGCCTTTGCCTCGGTGCAGTTGGGAAATGCCAATGATGTTGACTGCGCGGTTGAAAGTTCGAAACGCGCGCTCAAAAGCGATTGGCGGGGCACCACCCCGGTTCAACGTTCCCGCATTCTTGCGCGCACTGCAGCACTGATCCGGCGCGATGCAGAAGTGCTGGCACGGGTTGAGACACTCGACAGCGGCAAGCCGATCCGCGAGGCGCGTGGTGATGTGGAAACCGCCGCCGGATATTTTGAATATTACGCCGGGATCGCCGACAAGCTGCAGGGGGATTCCATCCCGCTGGGGCCAGATTTCATGTCGTTTACGCTGCACGAACCGGTTGGCGTGACCGCCCATATTATCCCGTGGAACTTCCCACTGGTCACAACTGCGCGCGGGGCAGCTCCGGCACTTGCTGCAGGCAATACCTGTGTCATCAAACCGGCGCTGATCACCTCACTGACCGCGCTGATGCTGGCAAACATCCTGAAAGAAGCAGGGTTGCCTGACGGGGTTTACAACGTCGTAACCGGCCGGGGCTCGGAGGTAGGGGATCACCTGACCAGCCACCCCGATGTAGCCCATGTCACTTTCACCGGCTCTGTCACCACCGGCATTTCGGTGATGAAATCTGCGGCAGACACCATTGCCTCCACCACCATGGAGCTTGGCGGCAAATCGCCCGTGGTGGTGCTGTGCGATGCCAATATCGACGCTGCTGTCGAGGGCACGATGAAAGCAATTTTCATGAATGCCGGACAGGTTTGCTCATCCGGCTCGCGGCTGGTGATTGAACGCGCGGTCCATGCTGAAATGATGGAAAAGCTGGTTGAAAAAGCCGGAGCTCTTCAGATGGGCCATGGTCTTGATGACGCTGACCTCGGGCCGCTGGTATCCAGGAACCAGCAAAAGACGGTTTCGTCTTATGTCGATGACGCGCGCGCGCGCGGCTGTATGATTGTGGTTGGCGGCAATGCGCAAGGTCCATCCGACAAGGGGCTGGAGAACGGGTTCTTCATGCAGCCAACCATCATTGACGACCTAAGCCAAAGTGACCGGCTGGTGCAGGAAGAAATCTTCGGCCCAGTACTGGCTGTTCAGATTGTAGACAGCGCCGAAGAGGCGATCGAGGCCGCCAACAACACCCCCTTCGGGCTTTGTGGGGGCATCTATACCGGCGATGTCACCAAGGCCCTGCGTTTTGCCCGCGAAATGGAGGCTGGCCAGATATTCATCAACCAGTATTTTGCGGGCGGCATCCCCACGCCATTTGGAGGTGTGAAAAATTCCGGCTTCGGGCGCGAAAAAGGTCTAGCGGCGCTGGCCAGTTACTATCAGGTGAAATGCATCACCGCCCAGATATGAAACGAAATTGAGAGATATTGCCATGGCTACGACCCCGAACTCCCCGCACGCCCGCGATATTGCCTCGCATCTGCATCCCTTTACCAATCTCGCAGCCCACGCGGAAAAGGGCCCGCATATCTTTAATCGGGGTGAGGGGGTTTACGTTTTTGACGACGATGGCAAACAATACATTGAGGGGCTGGCCGGCCTGTGGTGCGCCTCGCTCGGGTTCAGCGAAAAACGGTTGGTGAAAGCGGCGACCAAACAGATGGAAGCCCTGCCATTTTACCACAACTTCGCCCACAAGGCGGTTGAACCGGCCATCGAGCTTGCCGATTTTCTGGTTGAGCACGCGCCTGTGCCCATGTCCAAAGTGTTTTTCACAAACTCTGGGTCTGAAGCCAACGACACCCAAGTCAAGCTTGTCTGGTACTACAACAACGTCCTTGGCCGCCCTGAGAAACAGAAAATCATCGCCCGGCGTCGCGCATACCATGGCATCACTCTTGCCGCGGCCAGCCTGACGGGGATGCAATACGCCCACAACGCTTTTGACGTCCCGCTCAACAACATCATGCACACCGATTGCCCCCACTTTTACCACCATGGTCTCGAGGGCGAGAGCGAAGATGAATTTTCAACCCGGCTGGCAGCAAACCTTGAACAACTGATCACGGAGGAAGGCCCCGAAACCGTGGCCGCCTTCATTGCCGAGCCTTTTCTTGGTGCTGGTGGTGTTATACCGCCACCAAAGGGATACTATGAAAAGGCCCAGCCCATTTTGGACGCACATGACATCCTCTTTATCGCCGATGAGGTGATCAGCGGTTTCTACCGCACCGGAAACATGTTCGCGACGGAGACTTACGGTCTCAAACCCGATCTGATCTCGATGGCCAAGCAATTGTCTGCAGCTTATCAGCCTATCGGTGCTGTGATGATGACAGAAGCCATCCACGATGTGCTGGTTGAAGGTAGCCGTAAATTTGGCATATTCGGCACCGGTTTCACTTATTCTGGCCACCCGGTTCCCGCGGCAGTGGCGCTGGAAACCCAGAAAATCTATCAGGAACGCAACATCGGGGCTCACGTAAATGAGGTTTCCATACCTTTCCAGAAGCGTCTTAAAGCACTTGCCGACCACCCGCTGGTGGGCGAAAGCCGCGGTCTGGGCCTGATCGGTGGGCTTGAGCTGGTCAAGGACAAGGCGACACGGGCCAATTTCGATCCCGCTCAAAAAGTTGCCTCATGGGTGGCAGAGCGTGCTATCGATCACGGCCTTATCGTGCGTCCGCTTCTCAACGACACAATCGCTTTTTGCCCACCTCTGATTATCGACGAAGGCCAGATCAATGACATGTTCGATGCCATCGAGCGCGCGCTTGATGATGCGATGACTTATGTGGCAGGGCTGGATTGATGCAGCGACGGAAGGCTGGGTGAAAATGACTGTGGAACCAAATAACATACTACCGACGACCAGCCGGTCAGGTGATGAAAAACCCCGCCAGCTGCATGATGTTTATACGCCCAAAAGTGCCGATGAGGCTGCGAAAATCTATGACGGCTGGGCAGCTAAATACGAGGCACATATGGCAGGCGCCGGTTATTCGAACGCCGCGATGGTGGCATCTATGCTGTCTTCACCGCGCAATCCGGATTGAATTTTTGGCGATGACGCTTCCGGGGTTAATTGTCAATCAACGACATAGCCACGAATGGCAACAAAGGGCTCAGAGCTGAAATTTGCTGCTAAGCAGCAATGCGAATCATCCGCTCGTTACTCTCGGCCCATAGCCGACCTTTGAAGATTGTTGAGATATTATATTCTGAACCCGCAAAGCAGATGGAGTGGATGGCTCCTGCTCCCGGCGTCACAATGCGCCATAACGCAGTTTCCAATGAGGACTGCAAATAAGAGGAGCCATCCGAATGC
>JAAEUB010000228.1 GCA_024227755.1 Paracoccaceae bacterium
GATCTCTGGCAACGGCGCTAAGCGAAGCTCCCGCAAATGTGACGGATATTCACGAGGTTCCCGGCCACGGGATCGAAGGCGTTTGGCAAGGCAAGCGGGTCAGGTTGGGGCGTGCTGACTGGGTCGGTGCCAGCCCGGTTGGATGTACTGCGACTTATCTGGGGGTCGAGGGCGGCAAAGCGCAGGCCTTCACCTTTAATGATGCACCCCGCCCTGGCGCAGACGAGGTGGTGTCGGCATTTCAGCGCCAAGGCCTTGCCGTGACGCTGCTTTCTGGCGATGTCGAGGGCGCTGTTGGGGATCTTGCCGGGCGTTTGGGCATCAAGGACTGGCAAGCACAGGCGTTGCCCGAAGAAAAATCGCGTGTTGTACAAGAACTGACGGCACGGGGCGAAAAAGTACTGATGATCGGCGACGGGCTGAATGATACCGCAGCGCTTGCCGCAGCACATGTGTCGATCTCGCCCGCTTCGGCGCTTGAGGCGACGCGGGTTGTATCTGATATCGTCCTTCTGGGCCGCTCACTTGCACCGCTTGCCGGGGCGGTTTCGCTGGCACGTTCGGCAACAAGGCGGATCAAGGAAAACTTTGCCATCGCGGCGGGCTATAACGCTGTTGCTATCCCCATCGCACTGGCCGGATTTGCGACCCCTCTGGCGGCAGCACTTGCCATGTCGGCCTCAAGCATTTCAGTGTCGGTGAACGCTTTGCGCCTTAGAAGAGGTTCCAGATGAATATTCTAATTTACCTAATCCCCGCGTCGTTACTGTTGGGGGGGCTTGGACTGGCATTGTTTTTTTGGACCCTGCGATCCAACCAATATGAGGACCCGGATGGCAACGCCAATCGTATCCTTAGTGACCGCTGGGACGAAGCACCACCCGAGGAGTAGTGCGCCGGAATTTTCAAAAATTCCGGCCCGTTTTCTTTAAAGAAAACGGCGTTGGTTGCTCAATCAAGCCCCTCTATCAAGATCAGGACATCAGGCCCCATCCGATCCACCACCAGCGCCACGCCTGCTGCATTCGGATGCAGCGCGTCTTCTTGCATGTACTCGCGCAAAGCGGTAGCCCTATCGCCGGTGTCTTCCAGCCCTTGCAGGAAGCTCTCAAACAATGCCACGTCATATGACGCTGCCAGATCGCTGTAGATCGCGTCAAACTCAGCCTTGTACTCAGCGCCGAAGTTTCCCGGAGCCCGCATGCCCACCAGTAACACCGGCAGGTTACGCGCCCGGACTTTCTCCAAAATAGTATCAAGATTTGCCCGCGCCGCCGCAACCGGTAGCCCGCGTAACATGTCATTGCCGCCAAGGGACACGATCACAGCGTCCACATCACCGGTTAGTGACCAATCGATCCTTGCCGCACCGCCAGCACTGGTGTCGCCTGACACGCCGCCGTTCAGCACTCTGACGGACGCGCCTTGCACCTGCAGCCAGCGTTCAAGTTGAGGCACAAAGCCATCATTTTGCGCCAACCCATAGCCTTGCGTCAGACTGTCGCCAAAAGCCAGTATTGTCACCTCGTCCGCCGTGGCTGGGTGTAACGTGATAATCAGCGCTACTAACGCCTTGGAAAGCGCCTGCGATCCCCCATATGCTGTAACAAATGTGCGGCGAAAGGCAGTTTGAATGACCGACCCGATTATAACGCTCACCAATGCCAGCCTAAGCCTGATGGGCAATGCCGGGAAGGTCGATATTCTGCGTGATATCAGCCTCAGCGCCCGCCGGGGTGAAACGTTGGGCCTGACTGGGCCGTCGGGGTCTGGCAAATCTTCACTCCTCATGTTGATGGGCGGTTTAGAGCGTGCCACATCGGGTTTGGTTCAGGTGATGGGCCACGATCTGGGCGCTTTGGGCGAAGATGCTCTGGCCCGGTTTCGCATGAACCACCTGGGGGTGGTGTTTCAGTCCTTTCACCTGATCCCGACTATGACGGCGCTGGAAAATGTTGCAACCCCGCTTGAGCTTGCCGGAGCCCGCGACGCTTTTGAGCGGGCCGAGGTCGAACTGGTCAAGGTTGGGCTGGGTGCGCGTCTGGGGCATTATCCGGCGCAGCTTTCGGGTGGCGAACAGCAACGCGTGGCTCTGGCGCGTGCCGTTGTGCCGCGCCCTGACATTCTTCTGGCGGATGAACCCACCGGCAATCTTGATGGCACCACAGGGGCGGCGATTATCGACCTGTTGTTTGACTTGCGTGAAAGCTACGGCGCGACATTGGTTCTTGTGACCCATGCGCCCGAACTGGCGCTGCGTTGTGACCGGGTGTTGTCCATTCGCGATGGAAGTTTCGAGGACAATCCATGAGCCTGCCCACCGCCTTCAGATTAGCGCGGCGCGAGTTGCGCGGCGGTCTGAAAGGGTTTCGGGTTTTTCTGGCCTGTCTGGCGCTTGGGGTGGCGGCGATTGCCGCCATTGGCGGTGTGCGCGAAGGCATCAAGGCGGGGCTGGCAGAGGAAGGCGCAACCCTTCTAGGCGGCGACGCGGGGATCGAACTGACCTACCGCTTTGCCGATGAGGCCGAGCGCGCATGGATGGAAGACAAAGCAATCACATTGTCGGAAATTGCCGAGTTTCGTTCGATGGCGGTCGTAGGCGTCGGCGACGCCGCGCGCCGTGGTCTGACGCAAGTTAAGGCGGTCGACGGTGCCTATCCGCTTTATGGCAGCCCGATTCTGGACCCTCCAATGCCCCTTGCGCAAGCCTTTGACGGGCAGGGCGGTTTGCCCGGTATTCTTTTGGACCCATTGCTGATTGCCCGGCTGGAATTGTCAACGGGCGACAAGGTGCGGCTGGGGGCAAGCGAGTTTGTCTTGATGGCTGCACTGGTGGGTGAGCCGGACAATGCCTCTGGTGGTTTCGGCCTTGGCCCGCGCAGCCTGGTATTGCGCGCTGATCTTGAAGGCTCGGGGCTTTTGGCCGAGGGGACGTTGTTTGACAGCACCTACCGTATGAGTCTGCCTGTTGGTACCGATCTTGAGGCGCTGAAACAGGCGACCGGTACGGCCATCAACGGTGCGCGCTGGCGCGATGCCCGCGACGGCGCACCGGGGGTGCGTTTTTTTGTCGAGCGACTGGGGGCGTTTTTGGTTCTGGTTGGTCTGGCCGGTCTGGCCGTGGGCGGGGTCGGGGTCTCGGCCGCAGTACGCTCCTATCTGGACGAAAAAACGGCGAATATTGCTGTGTTGAAAACTCTGGGCGCAAGTGGACGGCTGTTTTTTCAGACCTACCTGATCCAGATCGTTGCCCTGACCTTACTTGGGTTGGCGCTGGGGCTGTCCCTTGGGGCGTTTGTGCCCTGGCTTCTGGGGCCCGTCATCCAGTCGGCCCTGCCTGTGCCTGCTGATTTCACCCCGCGCCTCAGACCTTTGGCCGAGGCTGCGGCATACGGCGCCCTGGCAGCATTGCTTTTCACCATCTGGCCACTGGCGCGGATCGAGAAAATTCGCGCAGCATCACTGTTTCGCGAAGTGGCGACCGGCAAAAGCGGCCGGCCGCGCCTGACCTTTATTGTCCTTACCGCAGGGTTGCTGGTGGCTTTGGTGGGTCTGGCGGCATGGCTAACCGGGGCGGCCAAGCTCGTCTTTTGGGCCAGTGCCGGTTTCTTTGCCGCATTCTTGGTTTTGGTGTTGGCAGGTTCGCTGGTTCGGTTGAGCGCACGCGCCTTCGCGCGGTGGCGCGCCTTGCGCGGCCTTGCAACCCTGCGCATGGCGCTGGGCGCGGTAGGCGGGCAGGGCACAGATACCGGTGCGGTGGTTTTGTCGCTTGGTCTGGGCCTTTCCGTACTGGCCGCCATTGGCCAGATCGACAATAACCTGCGCGGGGCAATCAGCCGGGAAATGCCCGACATCGCCCCTTCGTTTTTTGTGGTCGATATTCAGCCTGATCAAATTGATGCCGTGCGCGAACGGGTCGATGGCGACGCAGGCGTTACCCGGATGGATGCGGCACCGATGCTGCGCGGGGTAATCACCCGGATCAATGATCGCCCGGCAGCTGAGATAGCGGGCGAGCATTGGGTGTTAAGCGGCGACCGCGGCCTGACCTATTCCGAGGCTCTGCCGACACGCACAAAACTGGTAAAGGGCAATTGGTGGCCCCCCGACCATACCGGCCCACCGCTGATATCTTTTGGTGCCACCGAAGCTGCCGAGATGGGGCTGGTTTTGGGCGATACCCTGACCATGAATATCCTTGGGCGCGACATAACCGGCACCATAGCCTCATTTCGCGAGGTTGATTTTTCTCGCGCTGGCATGGGCTTTGTCCTGTCGATGAACCCTGCCGCCCTTCAGGGTGCGCCGCACAGCTTCATCGCCACCATCTATGCGGATCAGGCGGCCGAGGCGGCGATCTTGCGTGATCTTTCGGCGGCGCATCCCAACATCACGGTAATCTCGGTGCGCAACGCGATTGAGCGGGTGACGGGCATCATGGGCCAGATCGCGGCGGCGGTCACTTACGGTGCATTGGCGACCCTGATCACCGGTTTTGTCGTCCTGATCGGGGCGGCGGCGGCCGGAGAGCGTTCGCGCACCTATGAAGCCGCTTTGTTAAAAACCCTTGGCGCGACACGTGGCCGGGTATTGGCAAACTTTGCCCTGCGCGCGATCATACTTGGCGCGGCTGCCGGAGTTGTGGCGGTTGCCGCCGGAGGGCTGGCGGGCTGGGCGGTGACGCATTTTGTCATGGAACAGGATTTCACCTTTGAGCCTGTATCGGCCCTCGCCATAGTCACAGGCGGCGTTATGGTAACCCTGCTGGCCGGGCTGGGCTTTGCCTGGCGCGCTCTGTCAGGGCGTCCCGCAGCAGTACTCAGGGCGCGCGAGTAGGTTTATCCGCCCGCCTCCACCCTATAGCCCCAGCCGGTCCGCATAGCCGATATAGGAATTTCGATGTTTTGAGATGTCACCATCCGCGCCCGGGCGTGCTTGGGGGTGGTTGGCGTAGTCGTAGTTGACCCCGGTCCCTTCGATCATCCGGTTCATCAGGTTAAAAAGCCCGCATATCTTCACGGCGTCAAACAAAGCTGCCTCGCTCCACCCGGCGTCAAACACCGCTTTTGCGTCCGCTTCGACCAACCGGGTCGGCAAGGTGTTAAGTTTGGCCACATAGGCCAGCAGCGGGCGCAGTTTCGCGTCAACAGGTGCGGTGTTAAGATCATCCACAAGCGCATCAATCAGGCTCGCGTCAATGCCGAAAAGCTCGGCATAAGACCGGTGTGAGCCAAAGCAAAAGGTGCAGGCATTCAGGCCCGACGTATAGGTGGCAATCAACTCACGCTCACCAATGGTCAAGTCGCTTTCGCCACGTAACAGGATGTCGATATACTCCATCAACGGGCGGATACCGGTGGGGAACAGCTTAAGCAGATCGCTCAGATGTGCGGTTTCTGGCAGGGAAGGCAGGAAGGGCATATTAACTCCGAAGCTCAAAGTCAGGATCGTGGCGGGAAGGGCAGGGCATCCAGTGCCGGAAATGCTTCCTTCACCGCGTGGTTTGTATATTCCACCAGCTTGGGCCTCCCGGTCAATTCGCGCCTGATCCGGGTATCGGCCGGACAGGCAAGAAGCACGGCCAACATTGGCACAACTGACAGATCGGCCGCTGTGGCCCGGTCACCAAACAGGAAAGGTTTCTCTCCCAACTGAAACTCCAACACGCCAAAATCGGCGGCCAGTCTTGCCACGCGAAGGTCATCCGACATCCGCCCGACCCCCTGAGCATTGACCTGCTTGATCACACTTTTTCGGATGATACCGGGTAGAATTTTTGACATCGGGAACGGCGCGAGTTTTTCCAGCGAAGGTCGTATAAGTGCAAAATTTTCATCCTCAGACCAACGATTATGGACTGCAATGAAGTATATGTGCTCTTCAGCCATGCGCCGCACAGCATGGCTGAGCATCCTTTCCCCGTCATCCAGCCCGTCATTAAGGCTGCGCCCGACCTTGGCTTCCAGATGCAGGGCAATGGCGCCGCTATCGGCAATCACATCGGGCCCGTCCACCAGAACCGGCAATTTGCCATTGGGCTGCTTGCGGATATCGGCCTTGATATCAAGCTGCCACTCCAGCCCGAGCATGTGCAGATAGCCCATCGCCTTCATCGAAAACGGGCTTTGGGAGATCACACCATCACCCGGTTCTATGGCACGCAAAATAAGCATGAAATACCCTTCTGGTTTTCAAATATTAAACCTGTGAGCGTCGCCGCAGACAAGCCCCGAACTGACAGACAATGTCAGCAGGGATGCACCTTGTCGCCGACCCGCACGCGGCCGCCCTCAAGGATAATGCAATTGAGGCCCGAGCGGTTGATCAGCCACTTCGAAATAACCTTGCCCGTGACGTCCTCGATATGCTTGCAGGGGGTGGAAAGGCGGGTGGCCTCAAGCACGGCCTCACCGACGCGAAACCGCCGCCCGACCAGATGGTTCAGCGGCACGCCTGAGACGGTGACGTTGCGCCGGTGCTCGTCAGGCGATAGCTCAACCCCGTGGTCACGCTTCAACGCCTCCAATGTCTCGATCTCAAACAGCGTGATCTGTCGACCCGGCTCAGGCCTGTCGGAATAAAATCCCTTATGGGTCGCGTACCGGTCGCCCTCAATCCCGGCCCCCTTGATCAGCGTCAGCACATCCATGCGTTGCATCGGTGTTGAACCCGCAGGCGCGGTGTGCAAATGGGTGACGCAGCCTTGCCACATGTCAATTCCCTTCTCGAGTGTTGCGGTGTTGCGAGCATACACGTGCAGCCCGCAGTCTATTCATTGTCACTATTCGTTTAACCGCCGATGGCCAAATATCCTGCCAGCCCAAGCGCAAAGCCGGCAACTGCGCCCAGAGGGGGTGCCCAGTTATACTCAAGCGGGACCCGTGGGGCGATATCTTCGAAAATCAAATAAAGGATGCCGCCGGACGCAAACAACATGATGGCTCCCAGGATGCCCGGTGCCTGATGCAGAAATCCCAATCCAAAAAGGGCGGCTGCCGGGCCGATGGGAACCATCAGGGAAAACAGGCCCAGGATCTGTGCCTTGGAGCGTTTTCCAACCTTGTTGAGTTCGCGAAAGGCACTGAACCCCTCGGGCAGGTTTTGCAACGCTATCATCAGTGCCAGCAGAAGGGCCGTTTCTTTCCCTCCCGCTTCCCCAGCGATCATCGCGCCAAGTGCAAGTGTCTCGGGAATGTAGTCCAGCAACATTGCCATGAATTGCGAATTGTGCCCGCCGCTTTTCTCAATCATGGCATCCGCCAGAAAAAAGACAACGCCACCCCCGACAAAAACCGCCAGAGCGACAGGAGTTGACACGCGTTCGATACCTTCCGGGACCAAGACCAACGCGATGGCGGACATCAAAGCACCACCGCCAAAGGCAGCAACGCTATGGCGCAACTCCCGGCGCATCCAATCCGGAACTAAATTGTCTATCCAGGCCAGTGCACCACCTAGCGGTATGGTAATTCCAGCAGCCAAGGCCAGGAGGACCGCGTAAAGGGCGTCGGCGCTGTCCATGGATCAGATCGCCCCCTAAATTGTCCGGGCCACCATCTTCTTCTTGATCTCGGCAATGGCACGCGCCGGGTTCAGGCCTTTGGGGCAGGTCTGGGTGCAGTTCATGATCGTGTGGCAACGGTAAAGCTTGAACGGGTCTTCAAGGTCATCCAGACGCTCGCCCGTTGCCTCATCGCGACTGTCGATGATCCAGCGGTAAGCGTGCAGCAACGCCGCCGGGCCAAGGTAGCGATCCGAGTTCCACCAGTAACTTGGACACGAGGTCGAGCAGCTTGCGCACATGACGCACTCATATAGCCCGTCTAGTTTCTTGCGGTCCTCGATTGACTGACGCCATTCCTTCGTCGGTTGGTTGGTCTGGGTCTCAAGCCACGGCATGATACTTGCATGCTGGGCGTAAAAATGGGTCAGATCAGGAACCAGATCGCGTACCACCGGCAAGTGTGGCAGAGGGTAAATCTTGACGTCGCCCTTGACCTCGTCCATGCCGAAGATACAGGCTAGGTGGTTTTGCCCACCGATATTCATCGCGCAAGACCCGCAAATGCCCTCGCGGCACGACCGGCGGAAACTAAGTGTCGGGTCGATGTTGGTTTTAATCCAGATGAGAGCATCGAGCACCATCGGCCCGCAGTCATCAAGATCGACGAAATAGGTGTCGACGGACGGGTTTTCGCCGTCCTCAGCGCTCCAGCGGTAAATCAGGAACTTGCGTGTATTCGTGGCCCCTTCCGGCTTGGGCCAGCTTTTACCGACACGAATGCGGGAATTCTTGGGGAGTGTAAGCTCTACCATGATCTGCTCCTCAATATACCCGCGCTTTTGGCGCGATTTTCTTCATGTCGATGCCGCCTTCAGCCTCGGTCGTCAGCGGGTCAACCACCACTGGGCGGTAGGTCAGCTTGACCTTGTTACCGTCGACATGGGCGATGGTGTGCTTACGCCACTTCTTGTCGTCGCGGTCCGGGTAATCCTCATGCGCATGTGCGCCGCGGCTTTCCTTGCGCGCCTCTGCCCCGTGGATGGTTGCCAGCGCGTTGGGCATCAGGTTGGTCAGCTCCAGCGTTTCCATCAGGTCGGTGTTCCACACAAGGCTGCGGTCCGAAACCTTGAGGTCACCCATCTTCGCCGCCACCGCCGTCATTTTCTCGACACCCTCGGACAATGATTTATCGGTGCGGAACACGGCTGCATCTTCCTGCATGGTTTTCTGCATCTCAAGGCGCAGGTCAGCGGTTTCGATCGAGCCATTCGCATTGCGCAGCCCGTCGAAGCGGTCCAACGCAGCATCCACCGAGGCCATGTTGAGCACAGGGATTGGCGCTGCCGCATCGACGACCTGGCCCGCACGAATGGCAGCGGCGCGGCCAAAGACCACCAGATCAATCAGCGAATTTGAACCAAGCCGGTTGGCACCGTGGACGGATGCGCAACCCGCCTCACCAACAGCCATCAGGCCGGGTACGACCTTGTTTGGTTCCTTGGTCGTCGGGCTCATCACTTCGCCCCAGTAATTCGTTGGTATCCCGCCCATATTGTAATGCACTGTTGGCAGGACTGGGATCGGTTCCTTGGTCAGGTCGACGCCTGCGAAAATCTGGGCGCTTTCGCTGATCCCCGGCAGGCGCTCGGCCAGAGTTTCGGGGGGCAGGTGATTAAGGTGCAAGTGGATATGGTCCTTGTTGGGTCCAACACCGCGCCCTTCGCGTATCTCCATGGTCATGCAGCGCGAAACCACGTCGCGCGATGCCAGATCCTTATAGGTCGGGGCGTACCGCTCCATAAAGCGTTCACCTTCCGAGTTGGTCAGATAGCCGCCTTCACCGCGTGCCCCTTCGGTGATCAACATGCCGGGGCCGAAAATGCCGGTCGGATGAAACTGCACGAACTCCATATCCTGAAGCGGTAATCCTGCGCGCGCAACCATGCCAGCGCCATCCCCAGTGCAGGTATGGGCCGAGGTACAGTTGAAATAGGCGCGCCCGTAACCACCAGTAGCAAGCACCACCATCTTGGCGTTAAAGACATGCAAAGTGCCGTCGTCGAGCTTCCAGCAGACCACACCCTGACATTCGCCTTCGTCGGACATGACCAGATCAATGGCGAAATACTCAATATAGAATTCCGCGTTGTTTTTCAGGCTTTGGCCATAAAGCGTGTGCAGAATGGCGTGCCCGGTGCGGTCGGCGGCAGCACAGGTGCGTTGCACCGGCGGGCCTTCGCCAAACTCGGTTGTGTGGCCTCCAAACGGCCGCTGGTAAATCTTGCCTTCTTCGGTGCGCGAAAAAGGAACCCCGTAATGCTCAAGCTCATAAACCGCCTTGGGGGCTTCGCGCGCCAGATATTCCATCGCGTCAGTATCGCCCAGCCAGTCCGAGCCTTTGACGGTGTCATACATGTGCCACTGCCAGTGGTCCGGACCCATATTGCTGAGGGATGCAGCAATACCGCCCTGAGCGGCAACGGTGTGGGAACGCGTCGGGAAGACCTTGGTTACACAGGCGGTTTTCAACCCCTGTTCGGCCATACCCAAGGTGGCGCGCAGACCAGCCCCGCCGGCCCCAACCACCACTACGTCATATTCATGTGTCTCAAATTCGTAAGCAGCCATAGGGACCTCTCAGGCGCTAAAAGCAATTTTCAGGATGGCGAAGACGCCGGTAAGGGCGCAAAGCGAACAAAACAACCGCGCCGAGATGATCAGCACCGTTCCCCACCGCCCATGCACATAGTCCTCGAATACCACCTGCAAGCCCTGATTGAGGTGCAGAAAGGCGGTGATGATGAAAGCAACGGCGATTATGGCGTTGACCGGGTGGGCATAAGCAGCGCGAACATTCTCAAATGTGTCGCCCAAATTGTAAGCCAGCGGAAACAGGAACAATGGCGCCAGGATCATCAGGGCGATGGCGCTGATGCGTTGCTCCCAGAAATGTCCGGTGCCCTGCTTGGCGCTGCCAAGCCCGGTGACACGCGCGCGATCAGTTTGGTAAGACATGGGCGGCCTCCTTCAAGCGATGTAAATGGTAAGAGCAGTGAGGATGATGGTGACAGCGATCCCGGTCACGCCAGAACGCTGCACCCGGCGCATGCCGAGGTTTGATCCGGTGTCCCAGATCAGATGGCGGATGCCATTGGTAAAGTGGTACCACAGCGAAAACAGCGACAGGGTCAAAACAATATCGCCCACCCACGATGTCGCCAGACCATTGACGAAGTTAAAATAGCTTGGCGATATGGCTGCTGCCAGAAACCACCAGATGATCAGCAGGCCTGAAGCTGCCATGGCAACGCCGGTTGCCCGGTGCAGGATCGACATAGTGGCATTCATCGGCATTCGGTAAACTGAAAGGTGCGGCGATAGCGGTCGGTCGCTTTGGTTGATATCTGCCATGAAAAGCCCTTTCACATGCCGTGGTATACAAAAAGACACAATGGGCAATAATTACCTGCATGTCACGTCAGTTCAGACAGAAAATCCGAGTCTTTTGCGCTAACATTGGCTAAAAAATGAAACGTGATCACGGGCGATCCCGTTGTGATCACGTTTTAGGCTTATGGGGCATTTCCTGCCAGATGATCGGAAAGCTCGGTGCAAATAATAATCTCGCGCGGGTCGGGATCGTAATATGCGTTAACCTCGCCGCAGGGAATGACGCTGACGGTGATCGGCTCGGGCATGACCAGCATCCGGTTCAGCGCAGCAACCTCGCGGGTGACATACTGGGTCAGGTGGCTGTCGTTATCCAAGATCCAGTCCAAAGTGATCGAGGTTCCGGGTGTGCCTTCGCTCAGTTCTTCCAGCACCCCACCCCAGGCGAAATTGGCCTGCTCAAATTCCTCTGCGCAACTATCTGCGCGGCCATCTGGAAGGTTGAACAATTCAAGCGCATGCTTGCGTCCATCAGGGTCGGCACCATAAAAGAGACAGGCCATATTATAGTACCGTTGCATAGGCTTACCATGATTATCCCAGCTTGAGGTTTCCACCCCCGCGGCCCGGTCGCTTTGATCATCGGCCCGGTAAGCGTGGGTCACATCTTCGAATAACTGCCTTGTGGTTACCTCGTCATGTACCCGCTCCATCAAGATCGCTGCAAAAAAGTCAACGGCAAATTCTTCGGGGCCGAAAACCGACAGGTTCATGGTGTCAATCAACGCATGCCCCATCTCGTGATACAGCGTTTCCAGCACGTTTGATTCAACAAAACGCTCTACCGGATCCTTAATGGTGCTGGCGGGAATGGTGTTAACAACTGGCGGGGTGCCCCCGGGACCGGTTGTGTGATCACGTTCATTGTCATCTTTGGTTCCGGCCATTGCGGGCAGGCAAAGCGAAAGGGAAAGACAAAGCGGGGCGGTAAAATATCCTGTTTTCATAGATTAAAGATTGTCATTTTGGTGATTTCGTCAAGGGGATTCGCCGATTTCAGGCTGGCATCAATGCCCAGATGTCGAGATCAAGCAAAACTTCCGGCAGGTATTTCCCGTCCTGCCCACGCAATTGAAATGCCTCGCCTCGCGTGGCGACCAGCCTCAGGCGGATGGCACCGACGCCGGGTATTGAAGTTTCCGCCTTGTCCAGCACCTCGCTCCAAGCCCTGACCGTATCCCCGGCAAAACAAGGGTTGGCATGGGCGCCGGCATTCAGCCCGACAATCATCTGCGCATTGGCCAGCCCGTTAAAGCTGAGCCCACGCGCTAATGAAATTACATGCCCGCCATAGATCAGCCGCTTGCCATCGGTGCGGCTTGTGGCGTCGAAATGTACCTTGGCGGTGTTTTGCCACAAACGGGTGGCCAGCATATGCTCGGCTTCCTCAATCGTGACCCCGTCAACGTGGTCGATTTTTTCACCAATCTCGTAGTCGCACATCCGGTGGCGTTCCCCGGCTTGGGTGAATTCATAGCGAGAAAAATCCAGACCCTTCGGCACCTGCAGATCAGTCGCAGCGATGGCCGGTGTCAGGTCAGGGATCACCGCTTCTGGCGCGGGCGCGTCCAGATTACGCTTTTTCACCATCACCCAACGGACATATTCCAGCACAGTTTCGCCATGCTGGTTCTCACCACGTGTGCGCACCCAGACGACGCCAGACTTACCGCTTGAGTTCTGTTTTAGCCCGATCACCTCTGAGGTTGATCGAAGCGTATCGCCGGGCCAGACCGGGGCCAGCCAACGCCCTTCGCCGTAGCCCAGATTGGCCACCGCGTTCAGTGAAATATCAGGGACGCTCTTGCCAAAAACCGTATGAAATACCGCAAGATCATCCATAGGCGAGGCTGCCAGCCCGCAATCCCGCGCAAATTCGTCCGAGGAATAAAGTGCATGTCGGGCAGGATAAAGGGCGTGGTACAAAGCCCGCTCGCCGCCTGAAAGGCTGCGCGGCACGGCGTGGTCTATTACCTCGCCCAGCTTGTAATCCTCAAAAAAGCGTCCGGCGCTGGTTTTGGTACTGGCCTTCATTCACTGTGCTCCCAGCTTGGTTTCGGGCGTGTATTCGCCGTCGGCTTCTTTAATCACGACCTGTGCGCAGCGCATCAATCCCTTACCCGCATCGTAGGCGTAGGAAGGTGAACCATGCAGTTCCCAACCCTTGTTCAAGGCTGCGGTGACCTTGTGGCAAAAGGCAGCGGTATCATCTTCGGTAAGCAAGCGGTACAGTTTCATCCGTATGTTCCTGAAAAGGGATAATAGCCCAGCCACCAATGCGCGGCCGTAGCGGCACCATAGACCGCAACCGCAAGCGCTGCGGCGATTGCATCACGGCCTATCCTGGCACTTTCCGGGCGCTTCCACGGCCCCGATGCGCGATTAAGAATAACCATTTCAAGCAAAGCCCACACACCCAGACCGCCAAATAAAATCACCGCGCCAAGATCCCCGTTGACCAACAAATGCGCTCCGCTCCAAAGCGCGAATCCTGACAGTTGCGGGTGGCGGATCACGCGTTCAACATAGCCACCCAAGCGCGATGACATCATGATAAAGATGGCAATCAAAGCGATCAGGTTCATCAAATGCCCCATGCCCGGCAAAGGTGTATAGAGATTGTCGGGGTAATAACCGCGATAGCCGATCACCATTAGAATAATGCTAACCAAAAGGACAGCCGCCACCAGCCCGGCACCCTTGTCACCCATGCGTGCGCGCGGGGCCGGGAAAACGCGTTTAAACAAATGTGCGGCATACCACAGGAATACGCCCAGAATCAGGT
Organism: Paracoccaceae bacterium; assembly: GCA_024227755.1. Classification (GTDB taxonomy): domain Bacteria; phylum Pseudomonadota; class Alphaproteobacteria; order Rhodobacterales; family Rhodobacteraceae; genus JAAEUB01. Next base: position 13,740 of record JAAEUB010000228.1, read on the forward strand.
AAATCATCTCAGCTTTCCAGTTCTGAAATGGCCGCCGCTTTGGCCAAAAGTGCCCTTGCGGTGACGATGTGCAGGCTTTCGACAATGCGCCCGTCCAGCACCGCAACACCCTTGCCCTCGGCCTCTGCTGCTTCAAACGCCTCGATCTGGCGACGCGCCTGAATCAGTTCATCCTCGCCGGGAGCAAAGGCGGCGTTGGCTATGGCCAGCTGCGCCGGGTGGATCAGGGTTTTGCCGTCAAAACCCAGATCACGGCCCTGCTCACATTCGGCAGCCAGCCCTTCGTCGTCTTTGAAGGCATTATATACCCCGTCAACCGCTACAATCTGGGCCGCTCGCGCTGCCAGTACGCAGATTTGCAGGGCGCTCATCAAAGGCAGGCGATCTGCGCGGTTGCGACAACCCAGATCCTTGACCAGATCATTGGTGCCCATCACCAGCCCGGCGATGCGCGTATGCGAGGCAATCTCGCACGCGTTCATGAAAGCCTGCGGTGTCTCCATCATTGCCCAAAGTGGCCGATCGCCGGTCAGTTCCGCCACCACCTCGACATCCCAACCCGAGCTGACTTTGGGGATAAGCACACCGTCAAACTCAGCATCGCGTAGCGTTTCGATATCGCGCTTGCCCCAGTGGGTATCAAAGCCGTTAATGCGCACCAGACGTTTGCGCGCGCCGTAACCACCCTTGGCAAGCTCATTGCGCAGGGTCACACGGGCGGCTTCCTTGGCATCCGGGCCAACCGCGTCCTCAAGGTCGAAAATGATCGCATCACAGGGCAGGTTGCGCGCCTTGTCCAATGCGCGCGGCTTATCACCGGGAATATAAAGAACAGATCGGTGAGGGCGCTCTGGCAAGGTCATGATTCTGGTCTCCCGTAATTTTGTTGCGCAACGGACCACATTTGCGCACCTTTTCGCAAGCACTCATTTGCCGCAGCGCAGAAATTCTTATCGGTCACACCGTACGCCGGGTTAACCAAACCTTTCGGCCTTACCAACCAGTCTTTGGCAATATCGCAACATGCCAGGCAACAGCCCCGTTCTTGAAAAGGAGAAAACATGAAACAACATTTCCGTCTGTGGATTCTTACACTGGGTCTTGGTGTTGGCTCGATATTGTTGATGACCGGGGCGGTCAGGGCACAAAGCCAGTCAGGCGGCAATTGCGCCGTCCACGCAAGTGTTATCGAGCAGCTGGCGCAAAAGTATGGCGAGACCCGTCAATCCATCGGTCTTGCATCGGGCAATCAGGTGGTCGAGGTGTTCGCATCGCTTGAAACCGGCACCTGGACCATCATTGTTACCCGGCCCTCGGGGATAACCTGCATGGTCGCTGCCGGACAAAGCTATGAAGTGTTGAACGAGGTCATGACACCTGCCTTGCAGGGCGAACCGACCTGAAGCCAACCTGAAATGCTCATGGATGTGAATGTGACCGTTATCCTGATCCGCATTTGCACCCGCACATATTTATATTTAATTGCTGCGGTGCAGCAGGGTTGCGCAAGCGCCCTTAAAGGACTAGGCCTGATCCCCGTATTTAACTGATCGGAGACCTATCCAATGGCCAGACCCAAAATCGCGCTTATCGGCGCTGGTATGATCGGGGGCACCCTCGCCCACATGGCAACACTGAAGGAAATGGGCGATGTCGTTCTTTTTGACATTGCCGACGGCGTCGGCGCGGGTAAGGCGCTGGACCTTGCGCAAAGTGGCCCAATCGTCGGGGTCGACCTGGCTTTGAAAGGCACCACTGATTACGCCGATATTGCTGGCGCTGATGTGTGCATCGTCACCGCCGGTGTACCACGTAAACCTGGAATGAGCCGTGATGACCTTCTGGGGATCAACCTCAAGGTCATGAAATCGGTGGGTGCGGGCATCAAGGCCCATGCGCCAAACGCTTTCGTGGTTTGTATCACCAACCCGCTGGACGCGATGGTCTGGGCGTTGCGTGAGTTTTCCGGTCTGCCGCACAACATGATCGTTGGCATGGCTGGCGTGCTGGACTCGGCGCGCTACCGGCATTTCCTGTCGCTTGAATTCGGCGTTTCCATGCGCGACGTTTCAGCCTTTGTACTAGGCGGTCACGGCGATACCATGCTGCCCTTGCCGCGCTATTCGACCGTTGGCGGCATTACCCTGCCGGATCTGGTCGAAATGGGCTGGTCCACACAGGATAAGATGGACGCGATCATCCAGCGGGTACGTGATGGAGGGGCCGAAATCGTTGGCCTGCTTAAAACCGGATCCGCCTTTTATGCCCCCGCTTCGGCTGGGATCGAAATGGCCGAGGCATACCTCAAGGACCAAAAACGGGTTCTGCCATGTGCCGCCTATGTTGATGGTGCAATGGGTGCCAAAGACATCTATGTCGGTGTGCCCACGGTGATTGGTGCCGGCGGGGTCGAAAAGGTTATTGATCTGACCCTTTCAAAGGATGAACAAGCGCTGTTTGATAAATCTGTAGACGCGGTGGAAGGGCTGATCGAGGCTTGTAAAGGCATTGACCCGTCGCTGGGCTAAGCCCCACCTGAAAACACAACCGAACCCCCGTGGCCTGGTCCCGGGGGTTTTTTCTTGCGAATCAATGCGGAAGTTTGAATATGTGATCACACAAATTCTACTGTGATCACAAAATGCAGAAAAAGAACATCTTTCGGCTAAAACCTGAAAAAAACCGTTTCTTTACTAAAACCTGTTGTGCATTGTCGCGCCAGATATACCGGCCAATTGAACAAAGCAGGACAACATCCATGAACATCCACGAATACCAGGCCAAGGCGCTGTTGCGCTCATACGGTGCTCCGGTCAGTGACGGGCGCGTGGTTTTGCGCGCTGAAGAGGCGAAAACTGCCGCAGGTGCAATTGACGGCCCCCTTTGGGTGGTCAAGGCGCAAATCCATGCGGGCGGACGCGGCATGGGCGAGTTTCTTGAGATTGATGCCGGTGACGCAGGTGGGGTTCGCCTGACCAAATCTGTCGAAGAAGCCTCGGAAGAAGCCAAGCGCATGCTGGGCCGGACTTTGGTCACCAAACAGACCGGCCCCTTGGGCAAACAGGTTAACCGCGTCTATATCGAGGACGGTGCAGGCATTGACCGGGAACTTTACCTTGCCCTTCTGGTAGATCGTCAGACCAGCCGCATTTCCTTCGTCTGCTCGACCGAAGGCGGCATGGACATCGAAGATGTGGCGCATAACACGCCGGAAAAAATCCTGTCCTTCTCTGTCGACCCGGCCATTGGCTTTCAGGCCTTTCATGGCCGCCGTATCGCTTTTGCTCTGGGTCTGTCCGGCAAGCAGGTGCGCGAATGCGTCGGCCTGATGGGCAAGCTTTATAAAATGTTCATTGAAAAAGACATGGAGATGCTTGAGATCAACCCGCTGATCGTCACCGACGAAGGCCACCTGCATTGCCTTGACGCCAAGATGGGTTTTGACAGCAACGCGGTCGCCCGCCACCCTGAGATTGCCGAGCTTCGCGATACCTCGGAAGAAGACCCCAAAGAGCTGGAAGCGTCAAAATACGACCTTAACTACATCGCCCTGGATGGTGAAATTGGCTGTATGGTCAACGGTGCCGGACTGGCAATGGCAACGATGGATATCATCAAACTCTATGGGTCAGAGCCTGCTAACTTTCTGGATGTCGGCGGCGGGGCGACCAAGGACAAGGTTGCCGAAGCCTTCAAGATCATCACCTCGGACCGCAACGTCAAAGGCATTCTGGTCAACATCTTCGGCGGTATCATGCGTTGTGATGTCATCGCCGAAGGCGTCGTCGAAGCGGTGCGCGAGGTCGGCTTGCGCGTGCCCCTGGTGGTGCGCCTGGAAGGCACCAATGTGGATGAAGGCAAACGCATCATCAACGAAAGCGATGTCGACATCATAGCCGCTGACAACCTCAAGGACGGGGCCGAGAAGATTGTCAAAGCGGTAAAAGGGTAACCCGTGAAAAAAGCGTTTCTTTCGACACTTGCCGCCATCACTTTGATGGGATCATCAGCGCAGGCTGATCTGGCCAGCTTCGAACGTGCCTTTACCGGTATCTGCCTCGGATCGCTACCTGATCTGCGCTCGGCCCCGGCATTGTTCAAGTCTGAAGGCTGGGACGGATACGCCGGAGCTGATCCGGGCGAATATGAGTTCTACAAGGGCGGCACGAGCGTTTTTCTGGCAGCCTCTCAGCAAGGTGGTCAGCCCGGATGCACCGTGATGGACGACGCCCTGGCGCGGGTTCAGGCCCTGTGGTTGATGGAGCTTTGGCTGAACAAACATCACCAGGGCAGTTGGAAGCAAGGCACCGACGAATACGGCCCTGTTTGGAGGCTGTTGCTGGAAGAGGGCACCATTGTATTCCACCTTGCAGATGACCCCAACGGTGAAGGTGGTGCTTCGGTTAGCTTTGAGCTGAGGCAGTAATGAACATGAAAAAGAAAACTCGAACAAAACCAAGGATGCCAAAATGGCCGTATTGATTGACGAAAACACCCGCGTGATCTGCCAGGGCCTGACCGGCTCGCAGGGCACCTTCCACTCGGAGCAAGCGATTGCTTACGGCACCAAGATGGTCGGCGGGGTGACGCCCGGTAAGGGCGGTCAAAGCCAC
>JAAEUB010000229.1 GCA_024227755.1 Paracoccaceae bacterium
ATGAAGAGATAAGGGTTTTGCGCAGGTCGAGGGCGCAACAATGACGACCCCGGATTGTTTTCACCAAGAGAAAGCTAAAACGTTTCGAGCAATTCCACTAAGGTCTGTGTACTGTCCCACTGTGCTGCCCTCCAGCTTGCGGTTTTGGCGCCTTTTACGTTGTCGGTGCTGACATCAATCCAGAGGTGATTATCAGGGGCCGCACCTGTTATGCGGGCGGCGGTATTGAGGATGGCTTGGGCCGGCTTTTTCTCGCCAAGGCGGGCCGATGTTAAAATATCGTCTGCATAGTTTTTGAGGCCCATTTCCTGCCATAGAAACTCGGCGCATTCGTGTTCTTGGATGGTGGCGAAGAAAACCCGCATTGACCCGGTTCGCAGTTCTTTCACCGCTTTAAGCAGATCGGTGTTCAATCTGGCATCCGTATTGAACCAATACTCCATCAGTGTTTCGGCACTGAGCCCGGGGGCGAAGGTTTTCAGGGCGGCTTCCAGTGTTGGCCGTAAGGGCAGTTGCCCGGTGACAATCCGCTGCCAGTAAGGTGTGAAAAACTGTTTACGCAGGGCCGCCGGGTCTATGCCAAGATCTTCACGCAGCCCACTTTTCCAACGCGCACCATCACCGTGCCTGCCGCAGACAACAACCCCATCTATATCCAGCATAAGGTGGGTTATCACCACAAGCTTTTGGTGGCGCGTTCCGGCCAATCTTGATCGTAAGCTGCGCCATCAAATTCACCCGCGGTCATTTCGCGCAGCATGTCGCCGATTGTGGGCAGGCCTTCGGATTGGTCGCCGTCTTTCCACAGCCGCGCACGCAGCAGGGCACGCGCACATTGGGAATAAACCTCGTGGATGTGAATAACGGTTACTGTAGCAGGTGTCTTGCCGTTTTTCTCAAACCGGGCGCGAAGGTCCTTATCTGCGGTTATCTGTGCTGTTCCATTCACGCGAACCACATTGTCCGAGCCTGCAACCATGAACATCAGCGATACGCGCGGGTCTGCAACAATGTTGCGTAGCGTGTCCAGCCGGTGATTGCCGCGCCAGTCAGGCAGGGCCAAAATCGCGCTGTCCAGTATCATGACAACCGGGCCATCGTCGCCGCGCGGGCTGCCATCGGTGCCGTCGGGGCCAATTGTAGAGACGATGCAAAAACGGCTTGCTTCGATCCATTTACGGTAGGTCGGTGTCAGGTGGCTGGCGACCTTTACCTGCGACGCCTCTGCGGGTGTGCCATAAAGAGCCTCAAGCGCCTCAGTCGTTTGTAGAAACTCCATTTACAATCTCCTCAGGCACGCCTGCCTCGACCAGTAATGCGTCCGAGGCGGTTTCGATCACGTCTTCCATTTCGGCCATGAAATCCCCCAACTCAAGCCCCGGTTCTATCGGCGGCAGAAACTCGAGCACTGCCAGACCGGGATGGCGCATGATGCCGTGGCGTTTCCAGAACACGCCTACATTGGTGGCGGCAGGCACCACTTTCAGCCCGGTTTCCTTGTAAAGAACACCCGTACCGATTTTGTATTTTCCGCGCGAACCAACCGCTGCGCGCGTACCTTGGGGAAAAATGATCAGCTGGCTGCCATCATCGGCGCCTGCTTTAACCGCCGCAACCATCTGCCGGACTGCAGCACCGCGTTTGCCGCGATTGACTGGAATGCTGCGGGTCCATTTACCATAGAGGTTGATCACCGGTGCCCAGCGCAGTTCGCTTTTCATGATGAATTTCATGCGCGGCACAGTGCCCGCAAGCAAAAGTATATCAAAAAAGGACTGGTGTTTTGCTGCAACAAGGACTGTGCCTTGTGGCACTTCCCCACGAATTTCCGAGCGCAGGCCGACCATCCATGAGGCCGTCCAGCGTACCCAGTTACAGTAAAGGCGGATTATCCAGTAAGAATATTCCCGGTTGATCAGCGCTAGTGGAATGAAACCAAAGCCGATAAGTGGCAGCATCACATACATCTGGGCAATAAATATCAGGCTGCGTATCCATTGAATGGCATTTCTCATCAGCTTCTTTCCTTCAAGGTGGCAAGCGCGGTCATGCGGGTGGCAGCAAAGGCGACAAGCGCTGCCAACAATGGGATCAGCAGCGGCCAGAGCCAATGCGCACCCTGAAAACCCAGCCCGGTCAGAAATCCGCCAGCCGGATCACCGCCCGGCAGCAAAGCAACGGCGCCCAGACCCAGTGCCGTTCCTGCCGCCGCTCCGGTCAGGGTACGCAAGGTATAACGGCGCACGAAGGCGCGGGCGATATAGGCATCGCGCGCACCGACCAGGCGCAACACCCGGATTACCTGTGCGTTGGCGGCAAGGGCAGCATTGGCGGCAAGGGTGATGATGATTGCGGTGGTAGCGGTGATCACCAGCATCGCCAGATAACCCAGCGACCTGAGCCGCCCGGCAGCAGCCACCAATGGTTCACGCCACTTTGTGTGGTCATCCAGCACCGCACCCGGAGCCTCGCCCGCCAGCCGGTTGCGCAGGCCGGTGGCGTCAAACCCGCCTGCATCTTCGATAACCTCAATCAGGCGCGGGATCGGCAGGTCATCCAAGGGCAGATCCGGGCCGAACCACGGCTCTAACAACGTGTTTTGCTCATCATCGCTTAAGGGTCGTGCCTCGAGCACCCCCGGCGTGGTTGCCAGCACCTCCAGCACTGCCAGTACCTGGGCGTCCATCTGATCTTCGGTTGCCGAGATGCGTATGGTCGAACTTTGCGCCAACGCGTCGCTCCAACGATCGGCCAGCCTGCCAGAGGCCAATGACAAAGCCAAAGCGAACACCGCCAAAAACGCCATTGATCCCGCTGCCAGCCCGGTCAGCCGAGCGGTAAAGCCCGTCGGTGGCACCACCCGGTCAGCCTGCGCATCACCCGTGACGAAAACCAGAACCTTGCTGAGAACTGCCATCACAGATCCGCCCCCGCCAATTGCAGCCTTTGGTTTGAAATGCGAAGAACCCGCACCGCCACCTGTGCCTTGGCCTGGCGGATCAGGTTCATGTCATGGGTGGCAATCATCACGGTTTTGCCCATGCGGTTCAGCTCAACCAGCAGGGTCAAAAGCCTTAGCGACATTTCCCAGTCAACATTGCCTGTAGGTTCATCCGCCAAGATCACATCCGGCGACATGATTACCGCACGCGCCAGGGCGGCACGCTGGCGTTCACCGCCGGACAATTCGGGCGGAAGGGCCTCTTTTTGGGTGGAAAGTCCGACCCAGCCCAGAAGGTCATCAAGGTCGCTTTCCACACCCGATGCGGCACGTCCGGCAACAATCACCGGCAGGGTAACATTTTCGGCAACCGAAAGATGATCGAGGAACTGGCAGTCCTGATGCACGACGCCAACGCGTCGCCTTGCCAGTGCCACGTCATCGCGGTCCATGTTGCGCACATCCTGACCAAACAGGGCAACCCGACCCTGTCCGGCCACCAAATCTCCATAACAAAGCTTCAGCAGCGTAGTTTTGCCCGACCCGGAGGGGCCGGTAAGGAAGTGAAATGAGCCCGGCGCCAGCTTCAGCGAAATTCCGCTTAAAAGCGTACCTGCACCATAGCCATAAGTCACTTCTTCCAGTTCGATCACAATTCGCCCCCTGTTTCGTATGGTTCGGTTTGCGGGTACTTTACCCTGAGGCGCGAAACTGTTTCAATGAGGCGAATGCAAAGGTTTGATTTTGCGCGGACTTAGTTGCATATTGTGACGGGGTTCAGAGTGAGCGTGCGCCCGTGGGCGCGCGGAGTTGGGAAGATAATATGCGGTTGGTATGCCCGAATTGCGGCGCTGAATACGAGGTTGATAATCGGGTCATCCCCGAGGCCGGTCGTGATGTGCAATGCTCAAATTGCGGACATTCCTGGTTTCAGCACCCGGAAGGATACGAGGAAGAGCCGCAAGAACCAGCCAGCGTTCCCTCGCCGGATGCGGCAGAAGAAGCCTCTGATCAACCTATGACCGACGATGGCCGCGATAGCGCCCGGGATGCTATCGACGCAATGATACGCGCTGAACAGCCTGATGCTGGTGCGGAAGAAATTACTCCAGATGTGGGCGAAGACAACGAACCGGTTGAACAAGAGCCCGAGCCTGAACCAGAGCCCATGCCCGATCAGACAATCGATCCGCGTCGGCGGGAATTGGATGATGGTGTGCGCGATGTACTGCGCCAAGAGGCGGAACGCGAATCGCAAGCGCGCCAAAGCGAGCGTGATCCGATCGAGACCCAGGATGAGCTTGGGCTGGAAGAAAGCCCGGCCGCGCGTGAACTGCGTGACCTCAGAGGTATTGCCGCGCAAGAGCGTATGGCGCGCCTGCGTGGATTGGATGTCGAGGACGACACCACAGCCTCGGGTGACACCGGCGCGCGGCGCGACCTTTTACCGGATATCGAAGAGATTAATTCCAGCCTTGCGCCCATTGGCAGCGAAGTCAAAGATGAAACCGACGATTTCGCCAGACCCGCACGTGGCAAAGGCAGTTTTCGCCGGGGTTTCACCATGATGATCCTGCTGGCGGCTGTTATTATCGCCCTCTATACCTATGCGCCACTGATCAGCGAAAAGGTTCCGGCGCTTTCACCTTATATGGAGGCCTATACAGGTCTGCTTGATCAAGCCCGCGTCTGGCTGGATAGTATGGTGAAACTCGCATTGGAAAAAACACGGGCGGCCAGTTCTTAAAGCTGCCCACGCTTGTTTTGGGCAAGGGTAGCCTGCTTGTTTTTGCATCAAATGCGCGGCGACCGTTTATAGTCACGACAAAAACTGCTGGATTTCGCGTGGATCAAAGTGGGTGGATTTGCCGGGGTTTGTGTGGCTTTCTGAGCATCACCATATCCTTGACCTTGCCCTTAAGCCCGCGCGGTGGCAAAATCTCGCCCCCCATTTCAAACACCGCACCGTTCAGCGAGCGTTCATGCCACATCGCCAAGGCCACGCCCCAGCGCGCCGAGACTTCCGGATCTAACCCGTCCTCAATGCCCATGCCGGTGGCCA
>JAAEUB010000230.1 GCA_024227755.1 Paracoccaceae bacterium
GCCGAAGCTCTGGCCGAACGCCTGCCTGGCATTTCTGAAAGCGCGCGCATTTTCGCCGGGGTTGATGTGACCAAGGAACCGATCCCGGTTCTGCCGACGGTGCATTACAACATGGGTGGCATCCCAACCAACTATTGGGGCGAGGTCCTGAACCCGACGGCCAAGGACCATGACCGTATTCACCCCGGCCTGATGGCGGTGGGCGAGGCGGGCTGCGCCTCGGTTCATGGGGCCAACCGGCTTGGGTCGAATTCACTGATCGACCTGGTTGTGTTTGGCCGCGCCGCGGCTATCAAGGCCGGTGAAATAGTCGATCCACGCCAATCAAACCGCGATCTGAACGAAGCTTCGGTTGAACAGGCGATGGACCGGTTTGACGCGCTTCGCCACGCTGACGGGCCGCTGCCAACGGCTGATTTGCGTCTGGAAATGCAGAAAACCATGCAAGCGGATGCTGCAGTTTTCCGCACCGACAAAACGTTGGGTGAAGGTGTTGAGAAAATGAC
>JAAEUB010000231.1 GCA_024227755.1 Paracoccaceae bacterium
AAATAACGATTCAACCTGGTTGATTGGGCGACCAACGTCATAAACGATAATCCCGTCCTCGACGGATCTGGCGATGTCCTAAAATATAAGATCAAACACGAATGGTTAGCCTGTCAGCTACCCATACCGTCTATCGACCGGAAAAAACGGGGTCTCTTTTTTCCATAAAGGCCCGCAAACCCTCGGCGCAGTCCTCCGAATTTTGGGTGAGGGCGAACTGGTCCATGTCAGCGTGGCTGGCGGCAGCGTTGAGGGCGTTGGCGTGTGCGTTGATCGCCGCCTTGCACAAACGAACCCCGTTGGGCGGCAGCGAGGCGGCGCGGCCTGCCATCTCCAGGGCAGCCTCCACCGTCGTGCCGTCGGGCACCGCCTCGTCGGCCAAGCCCCAGTCCACGGCGCGGGCGGCGTTGAGCTTTTCGGCCAGCACTACGATGCGCTTGGCCTTGGCCGGGCCTACCAGATTGGTGATCCGCGGCACTGAGCCCCAGCTCATGTTGAAGCCACGCTCCACCTCGGGCACATAACGGTGGCCGTCCACCCCGATAATGCGCAAATCACACGACACCGCCA
>JAAEUB010000232.1 GCA_024227755.1 Paracoccaceae bacterium
CGAGTTTGATGCACAATGGCGGCAACGCCGCCGGGTGATCGACACCCTGTTGCTGATGCTGTTTATCTTCCGTTTGGTGTTCTCGAAAAATCAACAGGGCTACGGTACCACCATCGTTGAGCTGTGGGCACAGTGCCGACAGATGGGTGTCCCTTTGCCGCAGCCAAAGCCGGTAGCGGCCTCGGCATTCTGTAATGCCCGGAAAAAGCTCGACCCGGCGATCTTCAAGGCCCTCAATCGCCGTATCATTGCCACCTACGAGCAAGACCCGGAGTCCTACCACTGGCTGGGGCGGCGGCTGTTTGCCGTGGACGGCATGAAAATCAACCTGCCGCGCCCATTGCGCCATGCGCACTACGCCCTACCCTCCGAGAAGTCCCATTATCCGCAGGGTTTGGTCAGTTGCCTATATCAGCTCAAGTCGCAAATTCCCCATGATTTCGAGCTGGCCTCGCACCTGGATGAACGTCGCGAGGCACGGGCACACCTGAAGACCTTAAGGCCAGGGGATGTCGTGGTCTATGACCGGGGCTATTTCTCCTATGCCATGCTCTATGCGCACCAAAGCGCGGGGGTCGATGTGATCTTCCGTCTATCACGACGTGCCGGAAAGGTCATCGAGGTTTTCATGGACAGCCCTGAGACCGACAGCATCGTCACCATTGAAATAGCCCCGGCACGTCAACAGGCGATGTTGGAAAAACACCCGGATATAGAATTCCGCCCCCTATCGCTTCGTTTAATCAAGTATGTGTTCGATGCAACGACCTATACCCTGGGCACCACATTGCTCGACGGCAATCGATATCAACAGGCGGTATTCCCCGATCTGTACCACGCGCGCTGGGGTATTGAGGA
>JAAEUB010000233.1 GCA_024227755.1 Paracoccaceae bacterium
CAACATGAGGATCGGTCAGGTGGCACAGGAGGCACCGGGTACCGAAGTAAACCTGATTGACACCGTGCTTGAGGCTGACAAGGAGCGAACCGACCTGCTTTCGGAAGCCGATACGGCGACGGACCCGCATCGCATTGCCGAAATTCATGAGCGGCTGGTTGATATAGATGCCCATTCGGCCGAGGCGCGGGCCGGCTCCATCCTGCACGGGCTTGGTTTTGACAAGCAAGCGCAGGCGCGGCCCTGTTCGGCTTTTTCCGGTGGCTGGCGCATGCGGGTGGCGCTAGCGGCGGTGTTGTTCTCTGAACCTGATCTGCTACTGCTCGATGAGCCTACCAACTATCTCGATCTTGAGGGCACGCTGTGGCTGGAAAACTACATCACCCGTTATCCCCATACGGTGATCATGATCAGCCACGATCGGGATTTGCTCAACCGCACAGCAACCACGATTGTTCATCTGGAGCACAACCGTTTGACCTCCTACAAGGGGGACTACGATTTCTTCGAGAAAACCCGCTCGGAAAAAATGCTGCTTCAATCGAAGATGAAGCAGAAACAGGATGCCAAGCGCAAGCACATGGAAGCCTACATCGACCGCTTCCGCTACAAGGCATCAAAGGCCAGGCAGGCGCAAAGCCGCATTAAAGTGCTGGAAAAGATGCAGACCATTGGCGCTGTCAGCGAAGCGCGCGTTGCACCAATCAGTTTTCCCAATCCGCAGCGGGAAGCAGCATCACCAATCATCAACATGGAAAATGTCGCCGTCGGTTATGAAACAGGGAAACCGATCCTCAAGGGGCTGGACCTGCGCATTGATGCTGATGACCGCATCGCGCTGTTGGGCGCAAACGGCAACGGCAAATCAACATTCGCCAAGCTGATTGCCAACCGATTGGAGTTTCAGGCGGGCAAGGTTACCCGCGCCGAAAAACTGCGCATCGCCATGTTTGCCCAACACCAGATGGATGATCTGGTGCCGGAAAATACCCCATACGACCATGTGCGGGCGCTGATGCCGGAGGAGTCAGAAGGCAAGGTTCGGGCCAAGGTGGCACAGATCGGGCTTGGTACGGAAAAGATGGATACCAAGGCCAAGGATCTGTCCGGCGGAGAAAAGGCCCGCCTGCTGCTGGGCCTGGCAACCTTCAACGCGCCGCATCTGCTG
>JAAEUB010000234.1 GCA_024227755.1 Paracoccaceae bacterium
CCGGAAAGGAAGACGCGCTGATGTCGTCGAAATCAATTTGCCCCTGCAAGAACTGTTCGAAAGGCTCGCGGTCGACTAGTTGGATGTTTTGAGCGTTACACTCACCGACAAGTAAGGAAATCCAAAAAACAAAAATCGCGATGGGATGATTATGCAAACTTCCAAGTCTCCTTCTCCGCTCAGATAAACTCGCAAAGATGCTGGCGAAAGTCAAAATGCCTTACTGTCGGCAAAAACTGCTCTGTCTGGCAAAGCGCAGGAACTGGCTATTTTAAACCAGAAGGCTAAGGCGGGGCTGCTGTAGAATTTACCTGACAAATGGAAGTGGGAAAGACTCACGCTATGTCCATTGGTTTGTGATGGTTTAAAAGATTGCTCACCTGACATGTAAGTCATCGATATTAAACAATTTTGGTAGGCCCGGTAGGACTCGAACCTACGACCAAAGCGTTATGAGCGCTCTGCTCTAACCAACTGAGCTACAGGCCCGCCTGTGCCCCTGTTATCAAACCGCTCGCCAAGGTCAAGGCGGGCGTGGACTTTATCCATCGCTTGGTCTATCGCAGCCACAGGTAAATCGGGGGCTATCATGGGCGACGGGAAGAACGGGCTGACATATGCCGATGCGGGCGTTGATATTGACGCCGGCAACGCGTTGGTGGAACGCATTAAGCCTGCGGCCAAGCGCACCAATCGTCCCGGCGTAATGGCGGGCCTTGGTGGTTTTGGCGGGTTGTTTGATCTTAAGGCGGCGGGCTTCAAAGACCCGGTTCTGGTTGCTGCAACCGATGGGGTCGGCACCAAGTTGCGCATCGCCATTGATACCGGAAACGTTGATTCTATCGGCGTCGATCTTGTCGCCATGTGCGTGAATGATCTGGTCTGTCAGGGTGCCGAGCCTCTGTTTTTCCTGGATTATTTCGCTACGGGCAAACTTGATACCGATCAGGCGACACGCATCATCGAAGGGATCGCGCGGGGTTGCGAAGCTTCTGGTGCGGCCCTTATCGGCGGCGAAACCGCCGAAATGCCGGGGATGTATGCGGGTGGTGATTTTGATCTTGCGGGCTTTAGTGTCGGGGCGATGGAACGCGGCGGTGAACTGCCCGCAGGTGTTTGCGAGGGCGACGTGCTGCTTGGGCTTGCCTCGGACGGGGTGCATTCCAACGGATATTCCCTTGTGCGCCGGATTGTCGATCTTTCCGGGCTGGGATGGGACGCGGATTGCCCGTGGCAACCCGGCACTCTGGGCGCGGCATTGCTGACGCCGACGCGGCTTTACGTCAAGCCCGCACTTGCGGCCATTAGTACGGGCGCGGTTCACGGCCTTGCCCATATTACCGGCGGTGGCCTGAGTGAAAACCTGCCGCGGGTACTGCCCGCCGGGCTGGGCTGTCAGGTGGATCTGGACACATGGGAACTTGCGCCGGTTTTTCGCTGGCTGGCCAAGACCGGCGGCATGGCCGAGGCCGAGTTGTTAAAGACGTTTAACGGCGGGCAGGGCATGGTGCTGTTCGTGTCTGGTGACAAAGTCAGCGAAGTCGAAACGGTTCTGCAGAGCGCGGGCGAAACCGTCACCCGCCTGGGCCACGTGATAAAGGGCGAAGGCGTTACTTACAAAGGCGCACTTTTGTAATGAAACGGGTCGCCATCCTGATTTCGGGCGGTGGCTCGAACATGGTGGAACTGGTGCGCTCAATGCAGGGCGATTACCCGGCGCGGGCCTGTCTGGTTCTCTCAAATGTGCCAGATGCTGGTGGGCTGGCGAAAGCGCGGGAAATGTCGATTGACACTCAGGTGGTCGATCACCGCGAACATAAGGGAGACCGCGCCGGTTTTGAAGCGGCGTTGAACGCAGCCCTTGACCAAGCCCGCCCCGACATCATCTGCCTTGCCGGTTTCATGCGGGTGCTTAGCGCAGATTTTATCAGCCGCTGGGCTGGAAAAATCCTCAATATCCACCCATCCCTTTTGCCCAAATACAAGGGATTGAACACCCATTCACGCGCGTTGGAGGCTGGCGACAGCATTGCCGGATGTTCGGTGCATGAGGTGACGGCCGAACTTGACGGAGGTCCTATTCTTGGTCAGGCACAGGTGCCGGTACTGCCCGGGGACACGGCTGAAACCCTTGCTGCACGCGTTTTGCCGATGGAACACATTCTCTATCCCCTCGTCCTGCGTCGTTTTGCCGGTGGAGAACGTGAACGGGTGTCGCTCTGACCTTTCCTTTTTATGCGCCAGCGCCTATCAAACCGCTAACAAACGCAACCGAAGGCTAATATGAAAACCATTACCACGACAAAGGCGCTTGAAGCATATTGCATACGCGCTGCCGATTTTCCTTTCGTCACCGTCGACACCGAGTTTCTGCGCGAACGCAGTTATTATTCCAAGCTCTGCCTCGTGCAACTGGCCCTTCCGGGTGAGGATGACGATGAGGACGCAGTGCTGGTTGATCCACTGGCCGACGGCCTGTCTCTGGAACCACTTTATAATCTTTTTCGCGACGAAGATGTGGTCAAGGTTTTCCACGCCGCACGTCAGGACCTTGAGATTTTTTTTATCGAAGCCGGAGTTTTTCCAAAACCGCTGTTTGATACCCAGGTGGCGGCGATGGTCTGTGGTTTCGGTGATCAGGCAGGGTACGAGACCCTTGTGCGAAAAATTGTCCGTGAGCAGGTCGATAAAAGCTCGCGTTTTACTGACTGGTCTCGCCGTCCGCTAACCGATGCGCAAAAAACCTATGCGATCGGTGATGTGACGCATTTGCGCGGCGTCTATACCTTTCTTGAAAAGGAATTAGAGCGTTCTGGCCGGGCATCATGGGTTGAGGAAGAATTGCAGATTTTGACCCGGCCCGAAACCTATATCATTGAGCCGGAACATGCTTGGAAGCGCTTGAAAACCCGGACAAATTCCGGTGCATTTCTGGCCGTGGTGCGTGAACTTGCGCGTTTTCGCGAAGCCCACGCGCAAGCGCGCAATATCCCCCGCAACAGGGTCTATAAAGATGACGCATTGATGGAGCTGGCCTCGTCCAAGCCCGCCAATCCAAAAGACCTTGGGCGCTCGCGGTTGCTTTTGCGCGAGGCACGGCGCGGCGATATTGCTGATGGTATTCTTGCGGCCATCAAGGTGGGTATGGATGTACCGAAAGACCAGCAGCCACGTCCGGTACGCTCGGGTCGCGAAAAGCTGCAGGTCAATCCGGCGCTGGCGGATCTTCTTAGGGTGCTGTTAAAGGCGCGCTGTGAACAAGAAAAGGTGGCGCAAAAGCTGATTGCCAATGCTGCCGATCTGGATGCATTAGCAGCAGGCAAACGCGACGTGGTCGCATTAACGGGCTGGCGGGCAAAGGTATTTGGCGATGACGCTAAGATGCTGTGCGACGGCAAGGTTGCGCTGGTGGCGAAAGGCTCGCGGGTGGAAACAATTCCGGTGCCATAGGCGGCTTGTGGTCTACCGCCGGGCGGTCCGGCTGTTTTCAGCGCCAACCACCTTTATCTGACTAACACCTTCAAGCTTGGTGTCAGAAACAAAATGCGCGACATGGACCTGACGTGCATAGGCGGTACTGCTATGGGTCGCATTTCTCGGCTCATGAATGCGGAAAACATAGGTTAAAACCCCGTTAACCGGCAATTCGTCAGTGTTTTCAGGCACAAGATCCGCGGCCCAATAACCCTGACGCGGTGGCAGGCCGGTGGCGCGGATAATGGCCCCACCAGCCGTGCGCAATACTTCCATTTCTGTGACCTGCGAGACGACTTCGCGCAAATCTCTGTCCTCTGGAAAACCACCTTCGGGGATCAAAGCAATGGTTTCCTCGCGGCTGCCTTGAAACCAGTTCATCGGGTTCCAGCCAGTCGAACAGGCCGTAAGGCCAAAAACAAGCGTTAACGCGATGATGAAACGACCTGACATATGCTTCCCCTTAGCTTCCTATCCTGAGTTAGCGCAAAGTACCGGCTTTGAAAAGGCGCGAAGTGCTGGACCTTTGCCCTTGAGCAGCTTAAAGCAACCCGCGCGCATCCAACGGAGGAAACTATGGCGTCAGCAGCCTTTGAGGAAATTGCCGAGGATTTTGAGTTCCTTGATGAATGGGAAGCGCGCTATGGCCATGTCATCGACCTGGGCAAAGCCATGCCGCCGCTCGAGGACGCCTTCAAGGTGCCTTCAACCAAGGTTGACGGCTGTGCCAGCCAGGTCTGGTTGCAACCGGCCATTGCGGGCGGCATCTTCCATTTTCGTGGTGACAGCGACGCGATGATCGTGCGCGGTCTGATCGCGGTTCTGGTGGCGCTTTATGACGGGCTGACTTTGGACGAGGTGGCCAGGGTCGACGCCAGCGCCGAGTTCACCCGACTGGGCCTGAACGATCATCTGTCCGCGCAACGCTCAAACGGGCTGAGGGCGATGGTGGAGCGCATTGGCAAGCTGGCAGCCGAGGCCTGAGCACAAGCGTCTGGTGTGGGTGTTGGCGTTCTGAAGATCTGAAAAATTTGCAAATTTGGGGTTTTGGGCGCGGAGTTTTTGTAAATTGGTGGAATTTCCGCCCAGAAATTTATAAATCCGCGGAGTTTGGTGCCTTTGCGGCCCGGCTCAGGAATTTCTGTAAATCGCCGTACCCGGTCACACGTCGTTCGTATTTCAATCCCAGCCTTTCGGCCGCAATACGCGCCTGTTGATCAAGCGCCTCATCGTCGATCTGGGCCAGGTAAACCAGTTTTTCGTAATGGCCAAAATAGGTGTCGCGCAGGTCTGGGTATCGGTCAAGACCCAGGGGGCGGATGACGAAAGCCTCAAATTGGCGGGCCAGAAAATCGGTCAGGTAAAAGGCAGTTAATTCGTCCTCGGCGTGGGCATCAAAGACCTCCTGGCCCTCATAAAAACTGTAGCAATGCGGGCCCTCGATCATGTCGATATCCAGCCGTTTGCAGGTCTGCTCCAGCCTGCCGCCAGTGCCACAATCAGCATAGGCGACAAAGACATTATCGTAATGTTTACCTTGGGTTAGAACGATTTCCTCAACCCCTTCCGCAATCTTCTCCGGGGTTACATGCCAGATGGCTGGCAGGCATTTCAGGGTGACGTGCTGCCACGCGTTCAGCTTGGTAAGCGCCGTAATCTCTCGCGCAAGCGCCCCGCAGGCAATGACCAGAACCCGGCCAGTTTTCCCGCCCGTGCTCATTGCTTACGGGCCAAAACAGCGAAGCGGCCGGGCAGAAATTCGCAAGGTCCGTAACTTGTCAGTATCTCCACATCATATCCGAAACCGGTCAGAATACCGCTGACTTCCTTGTCGGAAAACAGATGCTGATAATGGGTCTCTTCAATGCGGCCTTCGGGCCCATCAATGGTAATCTGACGGCTAAGGGATTTGCCGCTGATAAAAGTGCGCGACGTCAATTGCCAATCATCCCCTTCCGATGATGCAACTTTCTGGACCATGTCCGGCCCCGGAAGATCGAAAATGAAAACCCCACCTTTGGGCAGGGAACGCGCCATATTAAGTGCTGTTGGCGCAAGTGACGCCGGCTTGTACGCAAGCACTTCTCCCAGAGCGGTGACAGCATTGGTGCCTTTTGGCGCGCGGGCCTGCATTGCTGTTTCATTGGTGACATTCAACCCTTTTGCAACAGCAATAGATACAAAATCAGGACTAGTATCAATGCCTTGACCGGTTATGTTCATGTCGCGAGCTGCTGCAAGCCATGTCCCGTCGCCACAGCCAATGTCAAACAATTGCGCCGGGCCCGGGGCGTCTTTTATCTGGCTGGCAAGCCAGTTAAAGCCGGGTTCAAATGTATCCGAATAGACTTCGCTATGGGCGCGGGCCAGAGCGGCAGAATAGAACAAATCACGGGTTTTGACGGCCTTGATCATTCTGCGCGTCCCTTAAGCAATGCCCGCAAGGCAAGGGAGCCCAGCAAAAGCAACGGTACCAAAGACCGCAAGACAGATCCGTCAAGCGCCGTCGCCTTGAACGCCAGAAACCCGACCCAAAGACTGAGCCCGGCCGAGCCGATGACCGTTATAAGCAGCAGGATAAATCTTGTATGCGTCATAGGTCCTCCTGCGTGCAATGTGGGTCTTTGCAGGGCAAAAGGAAAGACCCCGGACATGCCAGGGCCTTGCAATCGAATTAAATTGCCTCAGGCACTCAGCACATTATGCTTGCGGGCCATGTATTCTTTGGCGGTTTCCACCGCAACAGCGGCGTCACGACAATAGCTGTCGGCACCGATCGCCTTGCCAAATTCTTCGTTCAGGGGGGCACCGCCGACCAGTACCACATAATCATCACGCACGCCTTTTTCGATCAACGCGTCAATGACAACCTTCATGTAAGGCATTGTTGTCGTTAGCAAAGCCGACATGCCAAGGATATCTGCCTCTTCCTTTTCAAGCATTTCAAGGTAGTCTTCGACCGGGTTGTTGATACCCATATCAACAACTTCAAAGCCAGCACCCTCCATCATCATTGAGACAAGGTTCTTGCCGATGTCGTGGATGTCGCCCTTGACGGTGCCGATCACCATTTTACCCATGCGCGGGGCACCAGTGGCGGCCAGAAGCGGTTTGAGGATAGTCATGCCGCCTTTCATGGCGTTGGCGGCCAGAAGCACTTCGGGGACAAACAGGATGCCGTCCCGGAAGTCCTTGCCGACAATGGACATCCCCGCCACCAGCGCCTCGGTTAGCACGTTATATGGCTGCCAGCCGCGGCCCAGCAGGATGTTCACCGCCTCTTCAATCTCTTCCTTGAGACCATCATACAGATCGTCATGCATCTGTAGCGTCAGTTCCTCGTCATCCAGCTCACTCAGGATGATGTCGTCTTCTGTGTCGTCGGACATGGGATAACTCCGGAAAAAGAGGCCCTTTTGTGGGCGATTGTTCCATAAATCATGCGCGTATTGTCGCGGGCTGGGTTGGCATTTTGCGACAAGGTTCTGCCGCTAACCGACTTTTTGCAACGGATTTATCCGCCACGCCGCCGGCGTGCGCGTGGGGTGGGCGCGTTGTCGCCGGTACCGTCACTTGCGGACGAGAAGGCACCAAGCTTTGCTGCAATCTCATCAAGGGACGGGCGCGGGCCGGGGGTATGACTTTCCAATGCCTTGCGCATCGCTTTCAGATGTTCGGGCAGGGTGCCGCAGCAACCTCCAATAATACGTGCCCCGCAATCGCTTGCCAAGACGGCGTATTCGGCCATCACCTCGGGCGTGCCGTCAAAATGGATATGTCCTTCGACATATTTTGGAATGCCGGCATTTCCCTTGGCCACAATGGGTCGTTCGGTCCCCTGGGCCGCAAAGCCCATCACGGTGCGCAAAAGGTCTGACGCGCCAACCCCGCAATTGGCACCAAAAGCCAATGGCGGGTTAGGCAGGCTTTCCACCGTCGCCGCCATATCGGATGAGGTTACGCCCATCATGGTGCGTCCTGCTGTATCAAAGCTCATCGTGCCAACCCAGGGCATATTCGCCAACCGGGCGGCTTCGGCCGCTGCTTTGTATTCGTCGGTGGAAGAAATGGTTTCGACCCAGAGCACATCGACGCCGCCCTCTTTCAGCCCCTCTGCCTGTTCGTGAAACATCTCGGTCGCGGCGGATATGGTCAGGCTGCCCATCGGTTCCATTATCTCGCCGGTCGGTCCGATTGAGCCCGCAACAATTACTGTGCGCCCGGATGCGTCGGCAACCTCGCGCCCCAGTTCGGCCGCCACCCGGTTAAGCTCGCGCACCCGCCCCTCGGCCCCGTGCAGTTTCAGGCGCGAGGCATTGCCGCCAAAGCTGTTAGTCAGAAACAGATCGCTGCCCGCATCCACTGCACCGCGGTAAAGGGCGCGGATATTGTTTGGCTGATCGACATTCCAAAGCTCCGGCGCGTCGCCCGAGGTCAGTCCCATATTGAAAAGCGTTGTGCCCGTGGCACCGTCGGCCAACAGCCAGTTACGTGTCGCAAGCGCCTTTGTCAGTGCATCGGTCATTTCGGTCGGCCTTTTGAGTTCGGCGGAAATACTTCACCATTCCCAGCCTCGTGCCACGTATACGCGCCGAGGGCAAATTTAAATCCTGCAAGATGATGATGAAGCGGATTTAAGTTGGCTTCACACAGCACGTGCTATCTGTCGGCTGATGTCTATCGCCGAAAGCACTAATGAAATGCGGCTAGGGGCAGCGAAATAAAGCGTCTGCCAGCTTGGGGCGAAGCTTGATTTGAACTGGCGCAGGCCATCGGCCCCGCTGACGCGATCAAGATGGGCACGTAATTGTCCAAAAAGCAGGTTTTCTTGCGCCTGTTTTCCGATTGGTACCGAGGCGAGAGACAGCCTTGTGATCCCCTCCGTGCGTGCATCACGTATCGCATGGTCAAGCAGCAGGTGCATCAATCCCTCTGGTGCGCTTTGGCCATAGCGCATCAGGTCGAGAACCCGTTCATGCTGGTTTTGGTGTAAAGTGAGAAAGCCCAATAATTCACCGTTCTGCCAGGCGAGGAAAACTTTCGCATATTGCACCGTTGCGGGGTCCCATTTTCCCATCGAGAAACCACGCTCGCCGTTTTGCTTTGCGCTCCACTCCTTTGCTATTTCAGCCATCTCGGCCAGCGGTGCGGTCGCATCCGCAATGGTGATGTTTACGCCAGCCGCGTCAGCCTTGCGCAGTTTTCGCCTTAACTGGCGATAGATGCGTCCTTCGCAGCTGTAGTCTTGCGGATCAAGATAAGCCTCGCGTGCAATTGGCAGCACCTGCCAACCGGCCCGGCGCGCAGCCAGCGCCAGTCGCGCTGGTGCTTTATAAAGGCTGGGCGCTAGGAAGTGCACGTTTGCTGCTCGTTGCATTTCGTTGACAAGCAAACTGTACGAGCTTTTTGAGCGCAAGGGACCCCGCAGCATGACAAGGCTTTGATTTGTCGCAGAAACCATCGCAGTGTACCCATCCTGACCTCTTAAAACTGAAAGGTGTCCCTGACGTAAAAGGGATGCTTCACCCTCAGGTGCCGTGTTGATCAGATGATCAAGGGCCGGTGATTTGATGTCCTGACCTGGGCGCAGAATGTCAGGGGTTTCGTGATCTAAAGCCGGATTCCCGGTTGGTCCGCGAATGACTATTGCGGCACCAATCAGCGCCGGAAGGGCGTAATAAACCACCCGAAATGCCAGCACAGCAGACAGCAGGTCCTGTACCTCAAGCTGGGGCAGCAGGGCGATCAGTGTGACCTCAAACGGTCCAACCCCGCCCGGTGTGCCCATGATCAATCCAGCACCCAGCGCCACCAGAAAAGCCGCGATGAAGGTTGGCAGGTCGATATGCGCTGAGGCTGGTAACAATGCGTAAAGCGCGCCGCCTGCGGTAATTGTATCCACGACGGTTAGAAGTAGAATAGCCCCCATAGCGCGTATCGAGGGGAGCTTCAGTCGCGCCAAGGGGCCGGGACGAACAAGGCTGAGGAGTGCTGCCAGCGATGTCGCAAAAAGTACACTTGCCGCAATCACGGACAATGCTGGGACGGGCAGGGTGGCGCCGGTTAGAATCAATGCCAATGCTGTTACGCAAGCCCAGCCTGCCAGAAATGACAATGAAACGGTGATGGAAATCCTGATTGATTGCAAAAGGCTGAGCCCTGCAAGCATGCGCCACCTCACCAAAGCACCGGAAATAACGCCAAAGCCGACCGTTTGCGCAACTGCAATGGCGGCAATCCCGGCACGACTGGCCTGCGCCGAGTTAACCCCGGTGCCGGTCATCCGGTGTACTACCATGTCATATCTACCCACGGCCCAGAAACTGGCGGCCGACAGGCACCCGGCCGTGCACCACTTTAATGTCGTGACCTTGCCAAGACCGGCCCATATGCTGCCAAAATCCAGCCCCGATGTTCTGTCCCAGAGAAGTAAAAACAGCGCAATCGACAGGCCAAGCGGCACCATCTGGCGGGCGGCTAGCCTGCGTAAATTGCCTGCGGTAGCTTTATTTTTGACCCCTAAACCTTTAACGTCCCCGCTCATTCCTACCCCCGATTTCCCACGGGTGAAGCCTAGCGGTTGGGTAAAGAATGCCGGGTTAACAATTCAAATTGCACGTAAAAACAGGCGACAACGATGGATGCCGCATGTTCAAACGTTGGTCTGGTAAGGGTCTAGATTTCGTCCATCAGCTGAACTTTAACTTCGGCAAGGAAACCAGCCCGTTTCGTGCGCACGGTGTCGATGTCGGAGGTTTCGCCCAGATCAGCAGCAACTTTGGAAACCACATCTTCGTGACCGGCTTCTTTGAAATCCGAATTGATTACTTCGCGGATATAATCCTCGACCTCGTTTTCCGGTTTATCCATCATTCCGGCAGCCCAAATCGCCAGCATCTTGTTGCAGCGCGCCTGCGCTTTAAAGTTCATCTCTTCGTCATGGGCGAACTTGTTTTCATATGCGCTTTCGCGGTCATCAAAGGTGGTCATGGTGTTATCGTCCTGACGTTGTTGTGCGTTAATACAGATATGCCCATCATGGCGGGTGCCTGCAACCCCCTACGATATTATGCGACATTCTTGCGGGGGGCATCACTTTGGCCTATAGGGCGGACAGAAACCGGCGAGGAAAACATGGCGCGGCGCAAGAAAATCTATGAAGGTAAGGCGAAAATTCTGTATGAAGGGCCGGAACCCGGCACTTTGGTTCAGTATTTCAAGGATGATGCCACTGCATTTAACGCCGAAAAGCGGGACGTTATTGATGGCAAGGGTGTACTGAACAACCGGCTGAGCGAATTTTTTATGACCGGGCTGGCTAATATTGGCGTGCCGACGCATTTTCTTAAACGTCTGAATATGCGCGAACAGCTTATTCGCGCGGTCGAGATTATTCCTCTGGAAGTGATCGTGCGAAATTTTGCCGCAGGATCGATCTCAAAACGTTTGGGAATGGAAGAGGGCACCCCAATGCCGCGCCCGATTGTCGAGTTTTCCTATAAGGACGACGCATTGGGTGACCCGCTGGTGCCTGAGGAATACATCATCGCCTTTGGTTGGGCCAGCCAGCAGGATCTGGATGATATCGTTTCGCTGGCCTTGCGGGTGAATGATTATATGTCAGGGGTAATGTTTGGTGCCGGGATCAAGCTGGTGGATTTCAAGATTGAGATTGGCAGGCATTATGACGGTGATTTTCACCGTTTGATCCTGGCCGATGAAATCAGTCCCGATTCGTGCCGCTTGTGGGACATTGAAACCGGGCGCAAACTGGACAAGGACGTGTTTCGCCGCGATCTGGGTGATCTGGCGGATGCCTATACCGAAGTTGCCCGCAGGTTGGGGGTCATGCCCACAAACGTCACCCATGCGCCAACCAAGCCGACACTGATCAACTGACAGGGGGGCGGAAGAATTTTCGAAAATTCTTGCTAAAATTTTTCGAGAAATTTTGCCCCACCCTGCCTGAGAGCGAAAGAGGAAAGACCATGAAAATCCGTGTTGATGTGATGCTGAAAACCGGCGTGCTGGACCCACAGGGTGCCGCGGTGCAACACGCGCTGGGGACAATGGGTTTTGAGGGTATTCAAGGAATACGCCAAGGCAAGGTGATCGAGCTGGATCTGGCTGAAAATGATAAAGCAAAGGCCTGCGCACAGGCAAAAGAGATGTGCGAAAAGCTTTTAGCCAACACCGTGATCGAAAGCTATAAAGTCGAGGCCCTTTGATGCGTGCTGCTGTCATTGTCTTCCCCGGCTCAAACTGTGATCGCGACCTTGCAGTCGCCTTTGAGCGGGCGGGTGCGGATGTCACCATGGTCTGGCACAAGGATGATCATCTGCCCGAGGGGCTGGATATGGTGGCGGTTCCCGGTGGCTTTTCCTTTGGCGATTACCTGCGCTGCGGGGCGATTGCCGCGCGTTCACCGATAACCCGGTCTCTGATCCGTCATGGCGAGCGGGGTGGCTACATTCTGGGTGTCTGCAACGGTTTTCAGGTTCTCACGGAAACCGGTTTGCTGCCCGGTGCGCTGATCCGAAATGCCGGGCTTAAGTTCATCTGCAAGGACGTCGAACTGAACGTTGAAAACGATCAAACTGCGTTTACCCAAGGCTATTCCAAGGGTGAGCAGGTAACCTTTCCGATTGCGCATCATGATGGTAATTATCAGGTGCCTGATGAAAAGCTGGCCGAGTTGCGCGGCGAGGGACGTATTGGCTTTACCTATGCGGACAATCCCAACGGTTCGGCCGGGGACATTGCCGGGGTCATTTCCCGTAACAGGCGGGTTTTGGGCCTGATGCCCCATCCTGAGCGTGCAGTGGACGCGGCCCATGGTGGAACCGATGGTGTGGCGATGTTCAGCGCATTGGTTGAAAGCGTTGTGGCTGCGTGACTTGAGGCGCGGGCCGCGCAAGTCTATCTTAGGCTCATGACAAAGGCGCAATCAGATGAAACCGGGGCAGAAGTAACCTCAATACTGCGCAAGGGTATTTCGTTGCCCGCTCGGGCGGGTCTGATTCTTTTGGTTTCACTGGCGATTGCCGTGATCTTCGTTTCAAACCGTTGGCTGACCGAAAACTACACCGAAACCACGCGAAACCGGGCCGAGTTGCGGATCGCTCTTTATACCGGCAACTTGATATCCGAGTTACAGCGAAATTCCGTCGTGCCGTTGTTGCTGTCGCGTGACCCGCTTTTGATCGGTGCGCTGAATTCGGACGATTTCAGCCAAAGCTCGCAAAGGCTGATCTCGTACCGCGATGAGATCGGGGCGGCGTCCTTGCTGCTTTTGGATCGCGACGGGCGCGCGGTTGCGGCGACACACCGCGAGCTTTTGGGTTCAAATCACCGTCAGGATCCGTATTTTGTTGATGCGCTGCGGTCCTCCGAAACGGTATTTACCACCTCGCAAACCGAGGCGGGGGCGTACAAATTCACCTATTCACGCAAGATTGAAACCTCAGGATCATTGGTTGGCGTAATCGCGGTTGAGGTTAATTTGCAGAAGTTCGAGACCAGCTGGGCTGGTATTTCGGACGCGGTTTTGGTGGAGGATTCAGAAGGCGTAATCGTTCTTGCCACCGCACCGCGCTGGCGGGGAAAAACCGAAGCCGAAGCGCTGGCAGAAGTGCCCGCGCCGACGGCGATTGAACGTGCCCTGCAATTTACTGCCAAATGGGCCGCATTGCCCGGCGAGGCCTATTTCCTGGGGGACGCTGTGATGCGTCAGCAAACCCGGATCGGGTTTCAGGGTTGGAGCATGACCTCGTTCACCACCTATGCTTCGGTTCGCGCAAGAGTGAACGGGCTTTTGGCGCTCGAGATTATGGGATTTGCCATCCTTTTGGCGCTGGCCTTTTATCTTATCAGTCGCCGGGCGCAGTCACGTTCGCTTGCGTTTCAGATAGAATCGGCGGAGCTTCGCCAGTTAAACAATGCCTTACAGCGGGAAATCGCCGAACGTCAAAAGGCCGAAAAGAACCTTCAGGTGGCCGAGCAGACCCTGGCGCAAAGCTCAAAACTGGCGGCGTTGGGCGAGATGTCGGCGGCGGTAAGCCATGAGCTGAACCAGCCCCTTGCTGCAATGAAAACCTATCTGGCGGGTGCGATGCTACTTTTGAAGCGCAACCGCTCGGGCGAGGCGCTTTCAAGCTTTCAGCGCATTGACGATCTGATCGAGCGGATGGGGGCGATAACCCGGCAGCTGAAAAGTTATGCCCGCAAGGGCGGAGAGGCGTTTGAGGCAATAGATATTCGCAATTCCGTGTCCAGCGCCTTGGCTATGATGGAACCGCAACTTAAACGCCGACACGTGCGTATCACCCGCAACATCCCACGCGAACCGGTCATGGTGATGGCCGACAATGTGCGCCTTGAACAAGTTCTGATCAACCTCTTGCGCAACGCCATTGATGCCACCAAGTCAAAGGATGACCCGCAGGTTGATATCCTGCTTACGGGTGGCGAGGCCGCGACCATTACGGTGCGTGACAACGGGGCAGGGGTTGAGGACCTTGAGGCATTATTCGAGCCGTTTTATACCACCAAGGCACCGGGCGACGGGGTTGGGCTGGGGCTTGCGATTTCCTCGGGGATCGTCAACGATTTCGGTGGTCGCCTGACGGCGCGAAACGGACAGGATGGAGGCGCGGTTTTTGAGATGGAGCTGCCCATCTGGAATAACCTGGGCGACACGAAAGAAGCGGCGGAATAGGCGCGAAAAAGGTAAAATAAAATGACACAGGCAATGAAAATCGCAATCGTTGATGACGAAAAAGACATGCGCCAGTCGATCAGCCAATGGCTGGCCCTGTCGGGCTTTGACACCGAAACATTTCCTTCGGCCGAAGATGCCCTGAAAGCGCTTGGCGCAGACTATCCCGGCGTCGTGGTCTCGGACATCAAAATGCCCGGTATGGACGGCATGGCGTTTTTGAAAAAACTGATGAGCGTCGACAGCGCCCTACCGGTAATCATGATTACCGGTCACGGCGATGTGCCGATGGCGGTCGAGGCGATGCGGGTCGGGGCATATGACTTTCTTGAAAAACCCTTCAATCCCGATAAAATGACCGAACTGGCCAAAAAGGCCACCTTGCGCCGACGGATGACGCTTGATGCCCGCGCCCTGCGCCGCGATCTTGGCGATGGCACCACGATCATGAAAAAGCTTATCGGTGCCTCGCCGGTGATGGAGCGGCTGCGTGAAGATATTCTTGATATCGCGCAAGCAGACGGCCACGTTCTGATTGACGGAGAAACCGGCACCGGCAAAACCCTGGTGGCGCACGCGCTGCATGCGGTGGGTGCGAAAGCGACACGTGAATTTGTCATGGTTCCCTGCGCGGGGCGCGAGGAAGAAGAACTGGGGCGCGAATTGTTTGGGCCGATGGTCGATGGCGGCCGCCTGCCTGCGGTTGAATTTGCCCGCGGTGGAACGCTGGTGCTGGAAGATATCGAAGCGCTTAGTCAGGACGTGCAGGCGCGCCTTCTGGCCTGGATCAATCAGCAGGGCAGCCCGGCTGAAACCCGGATTGTGGCGATCTCGAACCTGCAGGAACAGGGAAAAACCGTCGAAGACTGCCTGCGCCCGGACCTGTTTTACCGGCTGGCGGCGATGAAGATCACCCTGCCGCCGCTCAGACAGCGGGGCGAGGATATCTTGATATTGTTCACACGCTTCGTTGACCTTTTTGCCGAGGAATATGGCTGCGCAGCACCCGGCGTTTCGGCGCAGGAAGCAGCTCAGTTGTTGCAAGCACCATGGCCGGGAAATATTCGCCAGCTGACTAATATGGCCGAGCGTGCGGTCCTGCAAAGCCGCCGCGGCTCGGGCACAATCTCGTCACTTCTGATGGCCGACCATGACGAGGTGCAGCCAGTAATGACCACCGAAGGTAAGCCGCTGAAGGAATACGTGGAAGCGTTTGAGCGTATGTTGATCGACAACACGATGCGCCGCCACAAGGGCTCGATTGTTGGTGTCATGGACGAGCTTTTGCTGCCGCGCCGCACCCTGAACGAGAAGATGGCCAAGTACGGCCTGCAACGATCAGACTACCTTTAGAGTGCCGCTTACAAATTGTGCGCCTGCGGCGCGCAGGTTTTCTTATTGTCGCCTGTGGCTGATGAATTGCCCTTTGCTGAGGGTTGTGAGACCCTGCCCGCAAAAGGGAGGCGTTCATGTCTGAAAACAAGCTCAAGACCGCGTTGGCGCGCGGCGAAATGCAAATTGGTACCTGGTTGAATTTACTGTCGCCCGCGGCGGCGGAAATGGCCGCGGCGGCGGGGTTTGACTGGTGCCTAATTGACGGCGAGCACGGGCCATATGATGTATCTGGCATTCTGAGCCAACTGCGTGCTCTGGCAGCCTTTGATACCAGCCCGGTCGTGCGCGTGCCGATTGGGGAAGCCTGGGTGATCAAGCAGGTACTTGATCTGGGCGTCTGGAACCTTTTGGTGCCGATGGTGGACACCCCCGAACAAGCCGCCGAAATGGTTGCCGCAACCCGCTATGCACCTGAAGGGGTGCGCGGTATGGGGGCCGCTGTTGCGCGCGCCTCGGGATTTGGCCTTGATACGGATTATCTGAAAGAGGCCAATGGGAAGATATGCCTTTTAGTGCAGGCTGAAACCCGTTTGGCGCTTGAGAACCTTGACGCCATTGCCACGACCGAAGGTGTGGACGGTGTTTTCATTGGTCCGGCGGATCTGTCGGCGGATATGGGATATCCGGGAAATCCGGCAGCGCCCGAGGTGCGTGCTGCGATCAAGGACGCAGTGGGACGGATCAGAGCGGCAGGCAAGGCTGCGGGGATAATTCACTACGACGCAGCGGATTTTTCCTATTACCGCGATATTGGCGTGAATTTTTTAGGCGTAAGTTCGGATGCCAGCCTTTTACGCGCGGCAATGCAGAATATCGTCACCACGGCGCGCGGTGCGTTGTCCTAGCTTACCACCGTCGCAAAGCCTGACACCATAATGCGCGCCAGTTTCGTTGAATTGGGGCGCGGGTAAGCTGGCCTTTCAAGACGAGCGAGGGATTGCGGGTGACCATCTTTAAGACCGGTCTGGCTTCGCTGGCGGCAAGCATGGCGGGTAGGGCCGTGGCCATTACGCGGTGCTTTTTTGTAGCGTCCATTTTGGTCAGCGCATCGGTCGCCAACGCACGTAATGCGCCCTCAGCCTCGTCTGGCAAGGGTTGTCGCCCGCGTGCTTTCAGCTTTGGCACCGCCTGCAAAAATGCGGCCAGCCCGGCGGCGTAACCATAGTCGCGAACTAAATAGTCATAATGGTCATTCAAGCCCAGAACACGCGCCGCCATGGCCATCAGATTACCACCAGTCGCAGTGAGATAGGCGCGCAACGCTGCCTCATCGTCAAACGGGTCACTATACGCGTCCCAGCGCCGGGCTTGTATGAGGTCGGTGAAATCAGATTTGGCCAGCCAGCGGATATTATCCTCGCAGCGCAAGGCATCAATGACAGGATGGGGGTCGGTGGCCTTGCCTTGAAACGAAGCCTCGATCTGGTCGATCCAGTATTGCAGGCGAATTTCGGCCAAGCCGGGTTCATATGTCGCCCAAACAGCGTGAAAAACCTCGGTGTTGAAGGCATAAATGGCGAAAAGTGCGCCGCGCGCCTCGGCAGGTGCAGTCAAGGTCGCACGGTATCGGTCAGGGTCACGAGTTTTGACCATTTCTGCGCAGGCTTCAACGCTCATCGCGGGCGAACAACCGATAAAAGATAGCCATATTCATGCGAACAGGCACGCCACGTGGCGATTTCGGTAACGCTAGCGTCCAGCACAGCCGCAAGTTCGGCGTCCGCATCAGGACGCAGTTTGGCAATCCGCGCCTCAAGTGAAGTATAATAATCCTCCCAACCTTGGCTGGATACCCGTCTTGCGGCAATCAGGTCGTATCCGGCGGCGTTGATTTTTTCCTCGATCCCGGCCTGATCAGTCATGCCTGCATATTCCCGCCAAAATGTGCGGGCCATTTTACTGCGCTTGTCCGTCCACCAGCAGGCGTCGGAAAAGGCGATGAAACCGCCCGTGCCAAGGGCGCTTCGCCAGGCATTCAAAGCGGTTTCTATACCGATGAAATACACCGCCCCGGCGCACCAGATTGCATCATAGGGGCCAGTTACCTGGGTCATATCACCAGTCTTGAAGTCCACGCGTGGGTCATTTCCCAGTCGTGCGCGGGCTTCCTTGACGAAGCCGCCATGCTTTTCAACGCCGGTTACATGCCCCTTGGGCGCTGCTTCAAGAAGTGCCTCAACATCCGCGCCTGAGCCACAGGCCGCGTCCAGAATGTGTGCATCTTTGGCAAGATTGCCCACCTGCATCGCCCAGGTAACATCCGCTGCCTCGCCGGGCCCTTCACGGTCAAGATTTTGATATAGCTTAAAGAATGCCTTCATGCAGTCGCGCCGTCGCGGATCAGTTTCCAGTTGATCGCGTCCAGAAGCGCCTCAAAACTAGCATCCACGATATTTGGCGAGACCCCGACAGTAGACCAACGCTGCCCGGCGCTGTCCTCGCTGTCGATAATCACCCGCGTCTGTGCCTCGGTACCGCCCTGGGTGATGCGGACCTTGAAGTCCACCAGCCGCACGTCGTCTATAATCGCCTGATAAGGGCCAAGGTCTTTTGAAAGCGCCCTGGCAAGCGCATTGACCGGCCCGCGGTCATGCCCCTGTGCATCCATGCTTTCAGAAACCGAAAGCTTCTTGACCCCACCAACCTTCACCACCACCACAGCCTCGGACAGGCTGATCATTTTGTTATACTTGTTTTTGCGCCGCTCAACCGTGACCTTGTAGCGTTTGACTTCAAAAAAGCCGGGTAAACAGCCCAGAACATCGCGCGCGACCAGCTCAAAACTGGCCTGAGCGCTGTCATAAGCATAGCCCTGATCCTCGCGCCGCTTGACCTCGTCCAGTATGCGCCCCAAAGCCGGGTCGCCTTTTTCAACCTCAATCCCCGCATCCGCCAGCCGGGTGCGCAGGTTTGATTGCCCGGCCTGATTGGACATAGGCACGATACGGGCATTGCCCACCGCCTCGGGTGGGATATGTTCATAGGTTGTCGGGTCTTTCAGGATCGCTGATGCATGCAGGCCTGCCTTATGGGCAAAGGCACTGGCCCCAACAAAGGCGGCGGATTTGTCCGGCACCCGGTTAAGGATATCATCAAGCTGGCGCGAAAGCCGTGTCAGGTCCTTAAGCGCTGTGTCGCTAACCCCGGTCTCGTATGCGCTGGCATAGGGTTCTTTAAGCATGAGTGTCGGGATCAGGGTGGTCAGGCTGGCATTGCCACAACGCTCGCCCAACCCGTTGAGCGTGCCCTGCACCTGGCGCACGCCCGCATCTATCGCCGCCAGCGACCCTGCCACCGCATTACCGGTGTCGTCATGGGTATGAATGCCAAGGTGGTCACCGGGAATGCCGGCTTCGATCACTGCGCGGGTAATGTCGTGGATTTCAGCCGGTAAAGTACCGCCATTGGTGTCGCATAAAACCACCCAACGCGCGCCTGCTTTATATGCCGCCAGCACACATTCCAGAGCATAGGGCGCATTCGCCTTATAGCCGTCAAAGAAATGCTCGGCGTCAAAAAGTGCTTCGCGAGTCCGGGCCACATGTTTGATCGAGGCTGCGATGTTTTCAATGTTTTCGTCCAGAGTGATACCGAGTGCGGTTTTGACATGAAAATCATGGGACTTACCAACCAGACAGACAGCAGGCGTATTTGCATTCATCACCGCCGCCAGCACGTCGTCATTGGCGGCAGAGCGCCCGGCGCGCTTGGTCATGCCAAAAGCGGTGAGGGTGGCGCGGGATTTCGGGGCTTCGGTGAAAAAATCACTGTCTGTTGGGTTGGCACCGGGCCAGCCGCCTTCGATATACTCGACGCCGAGCGCGTCCAGAGATGCGGCGATCTGCAACTTTTCAGCAACCGAGAACTGCACGCCCTGTGTTTGCTGCCCGTCGCGCAGGGTGGTGTCATAGAGGGAAAGATGTTCGCGGCTCATAATGCGCCTCCCTGAATGATTTTGCCTGCAAAATCATATGCCCGCCCCTGTGGAGGGCGTGGGCGGGCATGTTGGTGTGGGTGAGGCCGGGTGAGGCAAGTCATTTGAGGTCCTCCCGATTCATATTTGAGCTTGTGTACACATGGCCCGGCACCACCGGGCAGAGCCCCATTGACCGGCAGGTGATTGCCC
>JAAEUB010000235.1 GCA_024227755.1 Paracoccaceae bacterium
CGCTGCGATGCCTGCCCGGTC
The DNA here is from genome assembly GCA_024227755.1 of Paracoccaceae bacterium. Lineage (GTDB taxonomy): Bacteria > Pseudomonadota > Alphaproteobacteria > Rhodobacterales > Rhodobacteraceae > JAAEUB01. The sequence continues at coordinate 22 of JAAEUB010000235.1, forward strand.
ATGTGCTATATCGCAGAAGGCCGCTCGGGAGCCTGCGACCGTTATGCCAACAATGACGGCCACTTGTTGCGCCTTGATCCGCTGATCATTGTTGAGCGCACCGAAGAGGTGGGCGGCAAGCTGGTACCTTTCCTTGACAGGGAACCGGACTGGGACGGCGAGATCGTCTCATCACCGGAGAATTTCATTACCGCCATTGGTGCCGGCACCACCTATCCCGACTACAAACCAGCCCCCTTCATTGTCTCCCGTGAAGTCGACGGTATCGACATGATCACAGTGGTGACAGAAGGCATTTTTTCCTATTGCGGGGCCAAGGTGAAGGTCGACACCGACAGGCATCTGGGGCCGGAACGCAATCTGGTGCGAGTCGATGGCGAACCGGTCGGTCACGTTACCACCGGCGAATATGGCTCACAAATGCTGTCGCTGGGCGGCGTGCATCATCTGACCGGCGGCAGCAAAAAGGAAGGCCGCATCACCTGCAAATCATTGATGGATCTGTGCAATGGTCAGGCGGTTGAAATGACCGTCGATGAAGGTGTCTCCATTCTGTTGCAGGCCGGTCATCCGCCAATCATCAATGACAAGCTGGAACAACGCATGCGGGTCGGTTGCGGCTCGGCAACTATCGGCATGTTTGCCTCCCAGTGGAAAGGTCTGGTCGACGAGGTTGTTGTCGTCGATGATCACATCACCGGCGTCATGTCGGAACACCAGGCCGGCAAGGTCATCGGCTGGCCGGCTTCCGGCATCAAGATAAACGGACGGCGCTCCACTCCCGGCCGCTATTTTCAGGTGGCTGATCCGGGCACCGGCTGGGGTGGCACCAGTATCGACAATCCATTGAAAATCCTCGGTGATTTCAAACCGGATATCGCCAGACCGGGCCAGTCATTGTTGATGGTTTCCACCACCGGCGAGCAATTCGCCTATTACGAGCTTGACGAGAATTTGCAGCCCGTCGAAAAACCAATGCCGCAGCAACTGATGAAGTCGGTTGGCAGAATTGAGGAAAACTGCGAGCCCGCACTTTGTTCTGTGCTGTTCATCGGTGGTGCCGGCGGTTCACTTCGCTCCGGTGTAACCGAAAACCCGGTGCAACTGACCCGCTCGGTGCGCGACGCATTAACCCATGTATCATGCGGCGGTGCACCCGCCTATCTGTGGCCCGGCGGCGGCATTACTGTCATGGCCGACGTTACCCAGATGCCGGAAAACTCATTTGGTTACGTGCCAACCCCTGCCCTCGTCGCCCCGATAGAATTCACCATGCGCCGCAATGACTATGAGGCTTTGGGCGGCCACATGGATTATGTCCTGCCACTTGACGAAGCCCTTAAGGGAGAAACCGGCCTGCAGCAGGATCACCTGCTGAGTGGACAAACAAAGGTCACCAGCAAACACGAAAAGAACTGGCCGACGAAATCCGGGAACTACAGCTGGGGTGACAAGGGATGAGCGGGGTTTCTCAGTCATCGATCTCCCCCCTTGAGGGGGAGATGTCCGACAGGACAGAGGGGGGTAAGGCGGCAAATGCAGAACTAGCGGCTCACCTCCCTCTGAGCGCTTCGCGGCCTTCTCCCCCTCAAGGGGGAAGATTTGAACAAGACCACTGTCCTGAAATCAAATACAAACACCCAACCAACCCACAATCCACCAGGCTCGCGGACAACAAGCGCCTTCACCTCAATCACGGCCCGATTGACCTGATTATCGAAGCCTTCGGGTCAAGCGCAGATATTGCCACAGCCTATCAACAAGCATCGAAAAGATTCCAGACCATCCTTGCCGAACTTGCAGTCGAACTGCCCCTGCTCCGCACGGCAATCACACCCAATACACCGATCCCCGAGAGGCATATTGCAAGAGCCATGCGTGCGGCAGCCAAAATCCACGCGCCAGCTTTCATCACGCCAATGGCAGCGGTTGCCGGCGCGGTGGCCGATGAGGTTTTAACCACCATGTGCACGGACACCAACCTCGACAAGGCCTATGTCAATAATGGCGGTGATATCGCCATTCACCTCAACCCTGATAACACATTCAAAATTGGTGTGATTGCTGACCCCCGCTCCGGCAAACTGGTCACCCGGGCCGCAATCCACGGCAAGTCCCCTATCCGTGGAATTGCCACCAGTGGTCGCCATGGCCGTAGCCATTCCCTTGGCATTGCCGACGGTGTTACCGTATTTGCCGGAAATTCGGCCATCGCCGATGCGGCTGCAACAATCATTGCCAATGCGGTTGACCTGCCCGGAAATCCGGCTGTGACCCGCCAGCCTGCGAACGAACTTTCTCCCGACAGTGATCTGGGATCGCAATTGGTAACCATATCAGTTGGGCAATTGTCCAAAGCTGAATTCACCACGGCACTTGATGCCGGTGTAGAAATCGCAAGCAGGTATTGCAAAAACGGGACCATCAGGGCCGCCTTCCTCTCCCTGCAGGGGTACGAACGAATTGTCGGCTGGCCAATTGACCAGCCCACCCTTCATGCGCCACACTCCATCGATCAAACCCAGTTGCACAGGATTGCCAATGCCTGACGTCATCATCCGAAAATCCGTTGTCGCAATCGAAGACATATTCCACGAAGGTGGACCGGTCGCTGAAAAACCGCACAGGCGCGGGGCGATCTCGAGCGTCATTCACAATCCCTATGCCGGAGGGTATGTTGAGGAAATCACGCCGTTTATCGATGACCTCAAACCGCTCGGTCTGCAAATGGCCAAAGACCTTCTGGCTGCCATGCAGTGCAATGCGGAAGATATCGAGGGCTATGGCAAGGGGGCGATTATCGGTTCCGCCGGAGAATTGGAGCACGGTGCATTATGGCATGCGCCCGGAGGCTATTCGATGCGCGAGGTTGTCTCAAATTCGATGGCCATCGTGCCTTCGAGCAAAAAGGTCGGGGCTGTCGGGACGAGGCTTGATGTTCCTGTCACCCATGCCAATGCATCCTATGTGCGTTCACATTTTGACTCCGTTGAGGTCGGCATAAATGATGCGCCACGGGCTGACGAAATGCTGGTGATCCTGGTAATGACCACCGGACCCCGAATTCACAGCCGCTGCGGCGGGTTGCTGGCATCACAGATAAAAGGCGAGGATGGATTAAGATGAGCAAGGCAAAAATACGCAAACTGGTTACCGTGGTCGAGGATACCAGAATCGAGATCGGCCAGAAAATTTCGCCACCGACCCGCCGCGCCGCTGCCATTGCGGTGATCGAAAATCCACTTGCCGGGCGTTATCAGCAGGACGTTGAACAACTGATGGCGATCGGTGAAGAACTCGGTGGGCTGCTTGGAGAGCGGGCGGTTGCTGCACTTGGTATTGCCCCGTCTGAGGCCGAAAGCTACGGCAAGGCGGCTTTGGTCGGCGAAAACGGCGAGTTGGAACACGCCGCCGCCATCCTCCATCCGCGCCTTGGTGCTCCCCTGCGCAAGGCGGTGGAAAAAGGTGCAGCCCTTGTGCCGTCATCAAAAAAAATGGGCGGCCTGGGCGCACCACTCGATATACCGCTGGGCCACAAGGATGCGGCCTATGTGCGCTCTCATTTC
>JAAEUB010000236.1 GCA_024227755.1 Paracoccaceae bacterium
AAAAATTGGATCTACTGAGACTGTCGTATTAGCCACAGGTCGGCCAACCCGGGCGAGTAATAAAGGAACTAATGGCCTTCCATAAGGGCGAAAGGCGTAAACGCAGGCTAATCGCAAGCGGGTTGCATTGACGTAAGCATAAAAACGGCGGTATACGGAGGGGGTGAGCTGGTATCCTTGGAGCAGGGCGATCACAGCCCTGGTTGCCCGTTCGGGCGAGCAATTGCCTTGCAGGGTGCGTAACTCGAAGTGAACAAGAGCGTTGGCCAGGTCCAGGGCGGCTTCACCCATAGCCAAGGTATCAAAGTCAAGTAGCCCTGTGCGCCCTTCGGCGTCAATTAAAAGTTGTTTGTCGTAGAAATCGCGGTGTAATGGGACCGATGGCGAAGAGGCGGCGGCGAGCGCCTCGAAGACTCTGGGCGCAACCGCGCGAATCTGCCCCCCCAGATCGGGGGCAAAGGCTTCGAGTCGTGTCAGCCAATGTTGTAACACGCCAATCTCATCGGCAGCGCTGTGGGTGGGAATATTTGCGGGGGGAGATGTATCGTGTAAGGCCCGCAGCGTGCGGCCCATAGCTCGTGTAGCGGAGATAAGCCGATCTCTGCCCAACAGCTCGTGCAACGACACACCCGGTAATTCCGACCAGACAGTCAGCCCCGTCTCAACATCTGTCTCAAGCAATTCGGGGATGGCAAAGCCCCCCCTCTGGGCCAAGTTGCGGGCAACACTACCCGCGGCGGCCAGCGCTTGGGTACGCTTGGGCCGAACTACCTTGGCGTAACGCAAGCCGGCGGGCATTTTGAGCCGCACCACCGCCCGTCGCTCAGACCGGTGAACAAGCAACTGCGTCTCAGGCTGCGCCAGCAACTGCGCCAGGCCGGGCAGACGCCGGTCCGCCCCCTCAGCGTGCAGGAAAACCTTCATCCCCGCTATACTTGTGACCGCTGCTGCCGGCTTTGGACCGGCTTGGGCTACCCGTTCCAGTTGCCCGGCCTCGTCAAACCACTGTCCGGCAATGATGCCGCCATTGCCGGTAGTATACTCAAGCGCCAGTTGCCCGGGGCCGCGCGGCCAGGCGCGACGTAATTTGAGAGGGCCGGGAGGCAGACCGAGTCTTTCCAGGTCAGCCGGAAGCAATTCAAAGATTGTCAGAGAAGCTATAATGGATTCGATCATAGGAGTCATCTATG
>JAAEUB010000237.1 GCA_024227755.1 Paracoccaceae bacterium
GTGGTGGGTGAATTTCTGTGGCATCAACTGCCCGCCCGAATTCAGCAGCAGCAGACGCCATCAAACCCGAATGGGCCGCGATGGTGATGGGCACTTTGCCAACGTTGCGCGCCCCGGCTTCTTTTGCTAATTCCATCGCTTTTAACAGTGCCGTTTCATCACCAGAGATGACGACTTGACCTGGGCAATTGTCATTTGCAACTTGCACAGGTTTTTGTGTTAATTCAGCCGCTTGCTGGCAAACCACTTCGACCTTGGGAATATCCAAAGCCAATAACGCCGCCATCGCCCCTGGTTCCCGTTCGCCTGCCGCTTTCATCAACTCACCACGTCGGCGCACCAATGCCAATCCATCGGCAAAAGAAAGGCTGCCAGCGGCAGCCAATGCAGACAGTTCACCCATGCTATGCCCAGCGACAAATGCAGGTTTGTCCCAACCAGCGTTTCTTAAAGAGGCCAATGCGGCCATGCTGGTGACAAAGAGGGCGGGTTGTTGATTTACGGTGTCGGTTAACTGATCGTCTGGCCCCTCA
>JAAEUB010000238.1 GCA_024227755.1 Paracoccaceae bacterium
CAAGGGTTCTGTCCAGACGAGTCGCGCGACGCGCAGCCCTATTTCGTAAAGCACGATGACAGGTCCCGCCATCAGCAATTGGGTGACCGGGTCGGGCGGGGTTAGAATTGCGCCCACGACCAGTGCGCCGACCAGGGTGTGCTTGCGATATTGGGCGTAGGCGGCCGGGTCTACTAGGCCGAGGCGTGTCATGGCAACCATCACGATTGGGAGTTGAAACACAAAGCCGAGTGCCACAGAGAACCCCTTCAAGAATGCCAGGTAGTAATTCCCCCCCATGATGGTCTGGAATCCTTGGATCCCCAAACCATCCAGTTGCAAGAAGAACAGAGCATAGGGAACCAACACGAAATACCCGAAAAACACGCCTCCAAAGAACAAACCGAGGCTGATAGGGAAGTAGGCATAGGCCATTCGCCTTTCATTGCGGTACAGGCCCGACGCAATGAATCCCCAAATCTGCCAGAGGATGAAAGGGCCCGTCACAAAAACGGACAACCAAAAACACACCCGCATACGAGGAAAGAAACCGCCATCAGACTCAAGCCATGTCAGGTCACCCGAAGGGCCTACGCTTTCCCTTGGCTCCCACACTTCCGGCCAACCGGGCTTGAAGGAGTTGCCGATCTCCACGCTAAGCTTTGACCCCGAGGCCATATCTGCGCCATCCTTGATGTGTTGGGTGAAATCATCCTGCAGTTGAGTAGCCAACTCTGCGCGCAGCATGGCAGCGGCGCGCTGCCAAGGGCCCTGCACCTTCTCGACCACGGGGTGGCGATAGGCCCAGAACACGAAGAAAGCAATAAGCATGACCGCCACGCAGCGGATCAGGCGCGTGCGCAATTCGGCCAGATGCTCACCCAACCCCATGCGGGATTGCTCTACTTCGTCGGCGCCATCGATCGTCTGTTGCTTGGACATGTCGGTTCACATTTGGTGCGCGCCATGATAGCGCTCGACAATACGGAACCAGGTACATTTTCACACACTTCGGCCCGAACCGCCGGCTTTGCCGGCGG
>JAAEUB010000239.1 GCA_024227755.1 Paracoccaceae bacterium
AATGATGACAGCGGTTTTGATGACGAAAAACCGGCGCATACGGTACCAATTGCCCCGGTTGAGATGGCCATTTTTGCGGTGACCAATGCCGAATACCGCTTGTTTATGCAGGCAGGCGGGTATGAAGACGAACAATGGTGGCAAACTGAAGCAGCGCGGGCGTGGTTGCGGGGGGACGGGAGTAACGAAGGGGAAAAACAAAACATTCGTGACACATACCAACTGGTACAAGACAGATCGGATGATGCGATTCGTCAAGCACAAGCGACCCCAGAGCAAATTGAAGCGTGGCTGGATTTAAAAAGCTGGTCAACCGACACGTTAGAAAACAAGTTGGCAGAATGGTTCCCGGCAGGGCAACTGTATCGTCAGCCAGGTTATTGGGATGACAGCCGCTTTAATCACCCCTCACAGCCGGTGGTGGGGATCACATGGTTTGAGGCACGAGCGTATTGTGCATGGCTGTCGGCACAGACGGGTGATCTATACCGTTTGCCCACAGAAGTAGAATGGGAGGCGGCGGCTGGTGGCATGGCAGGACGGCCGTATGCGTGGGGTGACACGTATGATGCTGCCAACTGCAACACATTTGAAACCCATATCCGCGCCACCACCCCCGTCGGCGTTTTTCCGGCAGGCAACACGCCAGAAGGAATCGCCGATTTAAGCGGCAATGTGTGGGAATGGACAAGCACAATTTGGGGAAGCGATCTACAAACACCAGAGTTCCCCTACCCATACCGGACAGATGACGGGCGCGAGGATGATCAAAATGGTGACGTGCGTCGTGTGGTGCGCGGCGGTTCGTGGCTCAACAACCTACGGCATGCGCGTGTATCGTTTCGCA
>JAAEUB010000240.1 GCA_024227755.1 Paracoccaceae bacterium
AAGGGCCCCATCGACGCCAAGGATTTCAGCCGGGTTGAAATGGTCGCCCCGGGTGTTATCCAGCGCAAGGGTGTTCATGAGCCCTGTTATACGGGTCTCAAGGCCATTGATGCCATGACGCCGGTGGGACGCGGACAGCGCGAACTGATCATCGGTGATCGGCAGATCGGTAAAACCGCCGTTGCCGTTGATGCCATTTTGGCCCAGAAAGATACGGACATTTACTGTATCTATGTGGCCTGCGGGCAGAAAAAATCGACGGTGGCCCAGGTCCATGCCGTACTGGAAAAGCACGGGGCCATGGAATACACAACCATCGTATCCGCTTGCGCCAGCGATCCGGCCACCCTGCAGTTTCTTGCGCCCTATGCCGGCTGCGCCATGGGAGAATACTTCCGTAATAAAGGCCAGCATGCGCTGATAATCTATGACGATCTTTCAAAACAGGCAGCCGCCTATCGGCAGGTTTCACTGCTTCTGCGGCGTCCTCCCGGACGTGAAGCCTACCCCGGTGATATTTTCTACAACCATTCCCGTTTGCTTGAGCGGGCGGCAAAGATGAATGACGAGCTTGGGGCAGGGTCCCTGACAGCGCTTCCCATCATCGAAACCCAGGCCGGTGATGTCTCCGCCTTTATCCCGACCAATGTTATATCCATTACAGACGGCCAGATTTATCTGGAGCCCTCTTTGTTTTTCGCCGGTGTCAGGCCTTCTATCAATGTCGGACTGTCAGTTTCGCGGGTCGGCGGTGCGGCCCAGGTGAAGGCCATGAAACAGGTGGCCGGCACCTTGCGCCTGGATTTGGCGCAGTTTCGTGAATTGGAAGCATTCGCGGCCTTTGGCAGCGACCTGGATGCG
>JAAEUB010000241.1 GCA_024227755.1 Paracoccaceae bacterium
AAGATCGAGGACATCTTCGTTGGACAGGGTATTACCGACGCGGTACACATCCAAGATAATATGGATGGGGTTGATAAAACCATTGCCGCCATGCGTAACCGCCGGGAGCGGGGCTTGATTTTTACCAACCTGGTTGATTTCGACGCCAAATTTGGGCATCGCAATGATCCGGAAGGGTATGCCAAGGCCCTGGTCGAGTTCGATCGGCGCTTGCCGGAGATTCTGGACGCCCTGGCCGAGGATGACGTACTGGTCCTCACCGCCGATCACGGCACCGATCCGGCATTTCCCGGCACCGACCACACGCGTGAATACATACCTGTCCTCATCACAGGCGCTCCTGTTCAGGGCGGGGTCAATATCGGCGTGCGCTCGACCTTTGCCGACCTGGCGGCCACCATTGCTGATACGTTGGGGATCAAACCGCCTCCGCGCGGCGTGAGCTTCAAGGCAATGATAGCAAAGTAGCAGCAAGATAACCTTTATCATTCAATGAGGTTTCAGGATGAGCTTTTTATCGGTTTATGAGATAATCGGGTATATTGCTTCGGTTTTGGTTGCAATTTCGCTGATGATGAGTTCTATTCTGAGACTACGGGTGATCAACCTCATTGGGGCCGCATGTTTTACGG
>JAAEUB010000242.1 GCA_024227755.1 Paracoccaceae bacterium
GCCTGTGTGGCTTCAGTCTTTCAGTTTCCAGAGGACTGCCAAGGGGCGGGTGAGAGAATCATACTCACGCCCCGGCTTCACCCGCTGATACGATTCGCATTTTGCGAGAATTCGCAGAAAACACGCATAGGGCGAACGGAATTTTTGCGAATTGGGGTTGAAATCTGTATACTCCAACACTGATTACTCACGTAAGCGATTGAATAAACGTTGCAATACCAACGATCATCAGCCTGTACAAAAAGACAGGTTGAGGTTGTAGGCACGCACATGGTTTCTCTTCCTAACGTCGTAGTATCGTTTGGTAGGAGTCCGTGATGAAACATCCTGTTGATGTCCATGTTGGAAAGCGAATTCGCCACCGTCGCTGGATGGTTGGCATGACGCAACAGCAATTAGCGCAAAAAGTCGGGATCAAATTTCAGCAAATCCAAAAATACGAAACGGGTATGAACCGGGTTTCCGCGTCACGGCTCTGGGATATCTCGGAAACGCTTTCTGTCCCTGTCAGTTTCTTTTTTGAAGGGTTGGAATGCGACGCTAAAGGTGATGCAGAAAGCACCCTTCCGGGGGATATTCTTGCCGACCGCGAGGCCCTGGAACTGGTGCGTTCATATTATGCGATACCGGAAAATCAACGCCGCCGCCTGTTTGAACTGGCCCGGGTGTTGAGTGACGCGGCGTGAGCATCTGAACTGGCTAACGCTTTGATCTGCCCGACCTCTTGACGCCTGCTTCGGCAACGCCTAGCCGTTGATCTGGACAGAGGGCGCGCGCAATTGCTGACATCAAACCAAAAGCTGCAAAACGAACTGATCGAAGTCGCCGGGGCGCTTGCCGATGCCGCACGAGCCGAGATTTTGCCGCATTTTCGCACTCTAGGGCTGCGCGCGGAAAACAAGCTTGATGATGGGGCATATGACCCGGTGACTATTGCCGACCGTGCCGCAGAACAGGCAATGCTTGAAATCCTGAAAACAGAACGGCCGGATGATGCGGTGCTGGGCGAGGAATTTGGCTTCAGGAAAGGCACAAGCGGTCTGACTTGGGTGCTTGATCCAATTGACGGAACCCGCGGGTTTATCTCAGGCACACCAACCTGGGGAGTGCTGATAGCGGTTGGCGGTGAGGATGGGCCAGAATTGGGCCTGATCGATCAGCCATATATTGGCGAACGTTTTCTGGGCGGCTTTGGCCAGGCCTGGATGTTGGGGCCGCAGGGGCGTCGTGATCTGTACGCGAAAGGCGTGGGCGACCTGACGCGCGCCAGTCTTTTCACCACTTTTCCCGAGGTCGGCGATGACGCAGAACGTGCGGCATTCGAAGCCCTGTCGAGGCAGGTACGGCTGACACGCTTCGGCATGGATTGTTACGCATATGCGTTGCTGGCGGCGGGGCATGTGGACCTGGTGGTCGAGGCCGGATTGAACGCATACGATATCCAGGCACCGATCGCGCTGATCAAAGCGGCGGGCGGGTTGGTCACCAATTGGCAGGGCGAACCGGCGCATGAGGGCGGGCGCGTCTTGGCGGCAGCGAACAAGAACCTGCACAAGGCGGCGCTGGCGGTTCTGTCCGAGGCTGACTAAGACGTCCACCATAAAAAAATGAGAGTGGGCTTTTTCCAATTCCCTGCGACCAGTAAAAACAAAAAGGGCTTTAAGAGGGGCTCCCGCCCAGCGTCGGCCCATCAAAGATGGGCGCTTCTCTGGTTGGGCATGGCGCGCTTCGCGCGCAGCTTTCATGCCTCCGGCGGGAAGTATTTAGGCCAAGATGAAGAGGGGAAAGATGGGTTTCTCTTGCTTATACGCTCAAGGCTTTTTACCTTCGTATCGAAATGTCATGTGAGTAAGCTATGGAAATCCTGATCAAAAATGCTGACACGCTTTTGACTATGGACGATGAAACACGCGAGTTTACCAACGCTGATGTGCTTATCCGTGACGGGGTGATTGCTGCGATCGGGCCAGGGTTGGAAAGTTCGGGCGAGGTGGTGCATGCGGCGGGATGTGTGGTGACGCCGGGGCTGGTGAACACCCATCACCACCTTTTCCAGACCCTGACCCGCGCTGTACCCGGCGGGCAGGACGCGCTGTTGTTTGGCTGGCTCAAGACACTCTATCCAATCTGGGCGCGTTTTGGACCCGACGAGATGCGCATCTCGGCAATGATCGGGTTATCGGAACTGGCCTTGTCTGGCTGCAGCATGTCGTCGGACCACCTATACCTTTACCCCAATGGCAGCCGGTTGGAGGATACGATTGATGCGGCACGCGATGTTGGTCTGCGGTTCCACCCCACCCGCGGTGCCATGTCCATCGGTGAAAGTGACGGTGGTCTGCCGCCCGACGCTCTGGTTGAGCGGGAAGGGGATATCCTTAATGATGCCATACGTTTGATTGATACCCATCATGATGCAGATGTTGGCTCGATGCTGCGCGTTGGTATCGCGCCGTGTTCGCCGTTTTCGGTCAGTCGTGAACTGATGCGGGATGCGGCCATTCTGGCGCGCGACAAAGGCGTGATGCTGCATACGCATCTGGCGGAAAACGACGAAGATATTGCGTATTCGATGGAGCAATTTGGCTGCCGCCCGGGGCAATATGCCGAGGATCTTGGCTGGACCGGTGATGATGTCTGGCACGCGCATTGTGTGAAACTGGACGGGCAGGAGATTGATTTATTTGCCAGAACCGGTACCGGCGTGGCCCACTGCCCGTGCTCAAACTGCCGGTTGGGGTCTGGCATTGCCCCGGTCAGGGCCATGCGTGACCGTGGGGTCAAGGTTGGGCTGGGGGTGGACGGGTCGGCCTCAAACGACTCAGGCAACCTTATCGATGAGGCCCGTCAGGCAATGTTGCTGCAAAGGGTAGCACGAGGCGCTGACCAGATGTCGGCGCGCGAGGCTTTGTATATCGCCACGCGCGGTGGGGCCCAAGTGCTGGGGCGCGATGATTGCGGTCAGTTGAGCGTTGGAAAACGTGCCGATATTGCCATTTGGGATGTATCTGGAATTGAAGCCGCCGGAAGCTGGGACAAGGCGGCGCTTCTTTTGGCAGGACCGCGTAAGGTAACGCACTTGTTTGTCGAGGGCAGGCAGGTTGTGCGGGATGGGAACATGGCCACAATCGACCTGCCGCGAGCGATAGAGCAGCAAAACGGACTGGCACAAAAGCTGATTGGCTAGCGCCTTGATCCGGATCACTTTCTAAGCATCGCTTTGGTGAAGCCTGAATGCATAAAAAGCCACGATGACCATCAGGACACCCCCGGCAAGGAAGGCGCTTCCATATCCGAAGGCCGAAGCAATTGCCGCACCAACAAAGGGGGCAGATAGCAATGCCGTTGTATTCAGGGCTTCGTTCAGGGCGGTAACACGGGCAATACGGTCGGGTGGCGTTTCGGTTTGGATGACGCTGCGAATGGGCACCTGAATAACCGCTCCGGCAATCCCTGCCAGCGCAAAGGGTAACAGGAATACCGGAACTGAAAGGTTTGTATTGGTGATTTCCACCAGCCAAAGCGTTGAAACCGTTAACCCGGATAGCAAGGACCCGAACGTAACCCATAAAAACGGGCGGTGTTGGTCTTTTCCAAGGCCAAGCATCAAAGCGCCCGTGATACCCCCCAAGCCGACTGATGACAGGGCAAGGCCCAAAACGGTCGCGTCAAACCCAAGCTCCCGTGTCAGGGGGGCTATCAAGGTGTCATACATGAAGATGGAAAAATACCCGGCTGCCGTCAGTATGAATGCGCCTTTAAGCTGGGCGTTTTTTGCAACCAGGCTTAGACCGGCCCGGATTTCAACCAGCATTGGATTGGATGAGCCTGACACTTCGGGCCGGGGCACGCGGGGCAGGCGGATCAGAAATGCGGCAGCGGCAAGTGACACCACAGCATTCAGAAAGAACACCCCTTGAGGGGCCAAAATAATCAAAAGCCCACCACCCAAACCGGGGGCCGCGATCTTGGATGCCTGATTTATCGCATGGCTGAGGCCATTTGCCGACATCCGCGACGCGTCAGTGGTGAAAGCCTGAAGAGCCGCTTGTTTGGCTGGCGTATAGAATGCGTCAACGGAATTGCGCACAAAAACCAGCGGTAACAGGATTTGCCAGTTTGGAGCGAATGCAAGGGCGACGGTCGCACCAGCGCGACCGAGATTGCTAAGGATCAAAACGGAATTGATCGACATACGATCAACCAAGACACCTGCGATGGGGCCGATCAGCAGATAGGGCAGGCCGAACGCCACGGCAAGCAGAGCAAACACAAACGGATCGGCCTGCCAGCTAAATGCCAGCAAGGCACCGATAGCAACGAAGTCCAGCCAATCGGCAAAATCTGCAGGTATCTGCGCCGCCAAAAGCCGACGCAACGCGGTGGAGGACAGAGTATCACGAAGGGTCGTCATACGCGCAGTTTGCCCCCAACCCAAACGTCGCGGATCGCCCGGTCGTCACCCATCATGATGGTGGGGAAAAGCGCCTCCCAGAAAGTTTCGGCACCCGCTGCGCGTTGAGAGATGGCCGGGGTCGAGGCAAGGTCAATGATGGTCAGGTCGGCCTCGGAGCCAGGCGTTAGTGTACCGATCTTGTCGTCCAAACGCAGCGCTCGGGCAGAACCCATCGTGGCAAGGTACCAAAGTTGCGCCGGATGCAGTGCATGGCCTGAAAGCTGAGCGACCTCATAGGCTGCGGCCATGGTTCTAAGCATCGAAAAGGATGACCCGCCGCCAGTATCGGTTGCCAGGCCGATACGGTGGCCATCTTGCGCCAGTCCGGCCATATCAAACAACCCCGAGCCAATGAAGGTGTTTGAGGTCGGGCAATGCACAAGGCTCATGTCGCGTTCACGGATTGCCGCGCGTTCACGCGGCGTCAGGTGAATGGCGTGACCCAGAAGGGCACCGGGACCAGTCAGGCCAAAACCGTCATAAACATCCAGATAGTCACGCGCCTTGGGGAATAGGTCGGCGACCCAGTCAATTTCCTCGACCTGTTCCGAAATATGGGTCTGCATCAGGCAGGTTGGGTTCTCACCCCAGAGCGCGCCAAGGACGGCAAGTTGTTCGGGCGTGGAGGTAGGGGCAAAACGCGGGGTGATGACGTATGACAGACGATCCACCCGATGCCATTTTTCCAGCAACGCCTTGCTGTCGTCATAAGCACTTTGGGCCGTGTCCATCAGGTTTTTAGGCGCGTTGCGGTCCATGCAGGTCTTGCCGCCAAGGGCGCGAATCCCACGCTTTTGCGCCTCGTCAAAATATGCGTCGACGCTGGTCTTGTGGATGGTGCAAAAGCTGGTCGTCGTGGTGGTGCCATTCGCCAGCGTCAGGTCGAAATAACGCCCGGCAATGTCATGCGCATACGCGGCGTCGACCAAACGCGCCTCCTCAGGGAAAGTATAGGTATTGAGCCAGTCAATCAGCCGTTTGCCCCACGATGCAATTATGGCCGTTTGCGGATAATGCGCATGGGCGTCGATAAAACCCGGTGAAATCAGTGCCTCGCCATAATCGGCGATTTCGGCCTTGGGGTAGCGCGCGCGCAGGTCGTCCGCAGTACCAAGATCAGCGATCAAACCACCCCGGATTGCAACCGCGCCGCGGGTTTCATGATGGGCGGCAACCTCGGCTGGCGCTTCAAAGGGATTTTCACCAAATGTCAGGGTTTGACCCAGCAGGAGTTTCATGCGCACGTTCCTAATCCAACCCTATCAGGCTAGCGGGTGAAAAGGCCGCGGTAAACGCTGATATTGCCTCTGTTTCTTTGAAACACCTTCGCCTATACCTCGCAGGGCAGCGGAGGGTGCCGATGGCGGATGAACGTGAACAAAGCGAAGCACCGGTCGAGGGCGATTACGAACTGGACGAGGTAACGTTTGGCCCGGTACTAAAAGCTGTACGCGCGGGCGACACGGATGCCTTGGCGCAAGCTTTTGAACCGCTGCACGCCGCTGATATTGCTGACCTTTTAGAGCAGGTCGACACCCCAACCCGACGCGCCCTTGTGGCACTTAGCGGGCGGGAATTTGACGGCGAAATTCTGACCGAGCTGGATGAGGGGCTGCGCGAGGAAGTCGTCGGGGTCATGCATCCCGAAGTTCTGGCGGACGCGGTGCGTGATCTGGAAACCGACGATGTCGTCGACCTGATCGAAGACCTTGATGCGCCGCATGCCCAGGCGGTGCTGGGCGCACTTGAGGCCCATGACCGGGTCGCGGTCGAGCAATCCCTGACCTATCCCGAGGAAAGTGCGGGTCGCTTGATGCAGCGCGAGCTGGTGGTGGCGCCCGAGCACTGGAATGTCGGTCAGGCAATAGATTACCTGCGTGAACACGACGACCTGCCCGAACAGTTTTATCATGTGATCCTGGTTGATCCACGTATGCGCCCGGTGGGCTATGTCACATTGGGCCGGATCATGGGAAGCCCGCGTGAGGTACCCCTTACTGACATCACCGAGGAGAGCTTTCGCACCATTCCGGCAATGCAGGATGAGGCCGAAGTAGCCTATGCCTTTAACCAGTACCATCTGGTCTCTGCCCCGGTCGTGGACGAAGACGAGCGCCTTGTCGGTGTCATTACCATCGACGATGCGGTGGTTATCTTGGAGGAGGAACACGAAGAAGACATCCTGCGTCTGGCCGGTGTTGGCGAAGGGCGTCTGTCTGACCGGGTGATTGCCACGACCAAGCGAAGGATGCCGTGGCTGGCGGTCAATCTGGTCACATCCATTCTTGCCTCACTGGTGATCGCGCAGTTCGAGGCCACTATTGCGCAGTTTGTGGCCTTGGCCGTACTGATGCCCATCGTCGCCTCGATGGGGGGCAATGCGGGTACACAAAGCCTGACCGTCGCCGTACGCTCGCTGGCCACCAAGGATTTGACCAGCGCCAATGTCTGGCGGGTGATCCGGCGCGAAGCAATTGTTGGCCTGATCAACGGCATAGTTTTCGCGGTGGTGATGGGAATTGTCGGCATCGTCTGGTTCGGCATGCCGCTTTTGGGTCTGGTGATTGCGGCAGCGATGGTGATTAACCTCTTTATTGCCGGGCTGGCTGGCGTGATGATCCCGGTTGCGCTTGAGAATCTGGATATCGACCCGGCGCTGGCCTCGGGTGCGTTTGTTACAACGGTCACAGATGTTGTCGGCTTTTTTGCCTTTCTCGGGCTTGCGGCGATGGTGCTGTTATGAACCTTGCCGAGGTTAAAGCCAACGAACGCAAGGCCGCCTTTGCCCGGCGCAAGCAGGCGCATCATGAAGGGCGCGGGAGCGACGGTGCGCGGCTGTTACTTGAATACCTGAAACCGCATCAGGGCAAAGTGCTGGCCGCCTATATGCCAATCCGAACCGAGATTGATCCCCTGCCGGTAATGCACGCGATGACCCGTTTCGGTCCGGTCTGTGTTCCGATCATACAAGGCGCAGGGCAGGCGCTCAAGTTTCGGCAGTGGACGCCCGGCTGTGCATTGGTTGACGGACCCTTTGGGGCGATGGTGCCTGAAAAGGGCGACTGGCTGGTGCCTGAAATTGTCGTCGCACCATTGGTGGCCTTTGACCGTAGGGGCGGGCGGCTGGGCTATGGCGGCGGTTTTTACGACCGCACTCTGGAAGGGCTACGCGCAACCCGACCCACCCTGGCGGTTGGCTTTGCCTATGCGGCGCAAGAGGCCCAGGGCTTGCCGTTAGAGCCAACCGATCAGCCACTGGATGCGGTGGTGACGGAGCAGGAAGTGTTTGTTTTTTGAGAACCAGATCACGTGGTTTTAAAGATGGAATATGTCGACTTAGAGCCCTTCTACGACATTGGTGCTACGCGCAACATCCAACACGAAGGGCGACTGCAGCCATTCTCTGCACGCAAAGTAAACCCACGTAATTCTTGAAAGCGGCCATTCAGGGCTAAGAAACCCGACCGATAGACTTCGGTGACCGCCGTGAGCGGGCAAAAATAGCCCCGCCGAGAAACCTACTCACTCAGGGAGTCCAGCTAAACGCAGGCCATCAATATACCGGTCGAGGGCGGAAACGTCTGAATATTTCCCGCGGAAATTTATCCGAACATCCGCAATCGTATACCCGGGATGGAGTTCGGTTAATTGCGCAATCGCTGTTTCTGCCTGGGCCTGCTGATCAAGACAGACATAAATGATTGCCAACATTCGGTTCGCAAGCGATGGCATCTGCGAGATTGCATGCATGGTCTTGAGCGCACTATCGCACTTACCGTTCAACCATTGGAACCAAGCAAGATTCCATTCCATCCAACCGGGATGCAAAGGGTCCAATCGCATTGCCAGAATTTGAAGTTCCTCGGCTTCTTCCGAATGCCCAGAGTAGCCAAGCGCTTCGGCCAAACTACCCATTGTGGATGTAGAGTTTGGATTCAACGAAAGCGCATGCCTAAACCGGGTGATTGCACGATCAAGTTCACCCGCTTGCATGTGCACATTGCCCATCGTGCTATGACTATGATAATAGTTGGGCGCCAAATCCAGAGCCGTTTGAGCCATCTTTCGCGCCTCTGCCAACGCTTCTTCACGGCCAAGATCGCCCCATCCCCAACGGTACCCATTGATAAACACATGGGCTAACCCGATATATCCATAGGGCTGGTTCGGAGCTGCCTTCACAGCAGCAAGGTTCGCTTCACGTGCTTTCTCGGAACCCTCCGGCGTGAACTCTAGAAAATACTGCCGACCCTTCAAGCTAAGTTGCAAAGACGTCAGTTTCGAAATATCTGAATCATTTGCGGTTTCGCCCACATGAAATCTCAATTTTTCGCCCACGGTCGAAACGACTCTACGCACGATGCCGTCCTGAACCGCGAATAATTCACCAAGCTCGCGGTCGTAACTTTGAGACCACAGGTGATGTCCTTCCAATGCATCGATTAACTGTACCGTTACCCGAAGATTGTTGCCATCTTTTTGCTGACTGCCCTCCAACACATACCTTACACCGAGACTTTGGGCGATTTTTCGCACATCGGTTGGTTCGCTACGGAAACTGAAACTGGAGTTTCGCGCAATTACAAAAATTTCGGGAAAACGTGACAATTCGGAAATGATACCCTCCGCTATTGCGTCACTGAGGAAGTCCCGGTCGTTTCCTGTGCTGTGATCGTCGAAAGCCAAAACCGCAATAGATGGATTGTCCGGAAGCGAAAAACTCAGCATTGCTGGATCAATTGGCTCGAAATCGGCTGCTGTGTTTTGCCAGGTAAAAATGCCAATGCCTATCACAACTGCCAGACCAATTAGAGCCAAAGACCAAAACTTGCTATTGCTCCGAGAACTCACCGGCCCAGAATTTCCGGAGCTGTCCAACGGAACTTCCAAGAAAGGTATCACATCCAATTTGTATCCCTTTTTGGGAGAGGTCAGAACGATCCTGTGCTCAGTATCGTTCAGGGCACGTCGGATGTCTGCGATACATTGCACGAGGCTGTCGTCTGTCACAAAGGTGTCGGCCCATATGTTCTCCACCAACTCTGACTTTGAAATCAACTCGCCGTGGTGGCGCGCCAGGTAGGCCAGGATTTCGGCACTTTGGCTGCGCAAATGGACAATATCGCCATTTTCGTCTTTTAATTCCTTGGTTCGCAGAGAAAATGAGAACCCGCCCAACCAAAAAACATCAACAGATTTCGTACTTTTCTCGTGTTTTTTTCGGGACATTTCAGATACCTCCATGCGTCATTAACTTAGCGGGCGTGCTGTCGAATTGGCAAATCAATTCAAGTCTATGTAGTTGTGGTTGCTGCGCGACCCGCTAGACGAACTTGTCTTTATGTCATGATGTCGGACTTGACGGCCCACTAACTTGACGGCCCACTAAAAGGAGAACACCAATGCACAAATTTGCATTAATCTTTTGTTTCGCTTCAAGCATGGCTTCTACAGCCTTCGCAGAAGGAGACTACGACAACGGCAAAAAGCTTGCCAAGTCTTGGCATTGTACAAACTGCCACGGGGTGACTGGTAACGAGCGCTGGCCCGTAAAAGGAGAGGTTTTAGCATCGATACCTATGCTTGCCGGCCAACCTGCAGGTTATCTCATCAGAACTTTGAACCAGTATAAAACGCGCGAGCGCGTCGACGATCATGAAATATCGAAGATGTCAGAGCGCGCGCAGTCTCTCAGCGATCAGGATATCGAGGACATTTCGGCCTATTTTTCAGCTCAGAAACGGTACTGAAGCCCACCCTACTATTACCCATTGGCCTTATTGTTGTAATTTGAGCAGTTTTGCAAAATCTGAATCGCTTCAGGATTCCCAATTATTCCAAACTCGGTGGATTATCCCAATTAAAATGTTTTGTGTGGATGGCTCCAGCATATAGCGGCATTTTTGATTTGATTGGTAATTGTCAGATGCACGAATGGCTGGTTCGGGGAAGCTGCAGTGCAGCGGTTAATGACTCGATGAACGGCAGGAATGGGTTACTCGCGCCAGTTGGGTCAATTACAACGAAAGTCCGGATTGTCCTGCGGGTTCAACGGATCGCTGCAACACAGGCCTCGAATTTCTCTGCTGGGGTTTGGTATTGCAAGGTCTTTCGAGGCC
>JAAEUB010000243.1 GCA_024227755.1 Paracoccaceae bacterium
CGAGGATCATACCCTGATCCTGATCGAACACGATATGGACGCGGTTTTCTCCATCGCTCAGAAACTCACGGTAATGGTGAATGGCCAGGTACTGGAAACCGGTAGCGTGGAACAGATTCGTAACAGCAAGGCGGTTCATGAAGCTTATCTGGGCGAAGACGAGGACGAGTCATGAATTCGGCGGCGGATAGTGTGCCGATTATTCAGGCGACGGGATTGCATGCCCATTACGGGGCCAGCCACATTCTTCACGGTATTGATCTGACGGTTTATCCCGGGGAAACCGTCAGCTTGCTAGGGCGCAACGGTATGGGAAAAACCACGACGCTGCGGACTATCCTCGGCCTCACCCCGCCAAGCAAGGGGCAGGTGCTGATTTACGGCAAAGACATGACGGGGCACCCGACGCATCGCATCATTCGCCAGGGCATCGCTTATGTGCCTGAAGACCGGGAGATTTTTCCAACCCTGTCGGTGCTCGAAAACCTGGTCATGGCGGCACGGCGGGGTGTTGACGGTAATCGCGACTGGACGCTCGATCGGGTGTTCGAGACCTTCCCGCGTATCTACGAGCGTCGCCATCATATGGGAAATCAGCTTTCCGGTGGCGAACAGCAAATGCTGACATTCGGGCGGGCGCTGATGACCAATCCGAACCTGATCATCATGGATGAGGCCACCGAAGGACTGGCCCCGCTGGTGCGCAAGGAAATCTGGTCGGTGATTCAGACCATCAAGGAAACCGGTATCGCCAGCATTATTGTCGACAAGGAACTCAAGGCCTTACTTAGCGTGACCGAGCGCAATCTTATTATTTCCAAAGGCAGCATAGTATATCAGGGCAGTTCCGAGGATCTGGCCGCGCAACCCGATATACACAAACAACATATGGGTGTTTGAGGC
>JAAEUB010000244.1 GCA_024227755.1 Paracoccaceae bacterium
ATCGAGCTTTCGTTTGCCGAGTTGGTCGTGGAAACCTGGAACCAGGATCGCCCGCGCCTGCCGGGTCCGCATCAGGTGGTCATTGAACTTTGGAACACCACCGGGGCGAAGGTTCTGCAAGGCAAAGCCATGTCTAAACGCAGCCTGATTTTTCACGGTTGGATTACACTTTCCGCCACCTTGTTGGGCTTTGTTATTGGCACCGGGGCCGGGATTTTGCTGGCGGTGGGCATTGTCCACAACAAGGCGATGGATATGAGCGTGATGCCCTGGGCTATTGCCAGCCAAACCATCCCCATTCTGGCGATTGCGCCGATGATCATCGTGGTCCTGAATTCGATCGGTATTCAGGGGCTGGTGCCAAAAGCGATTATTTCGGCTTACCTCAGCTTTTTCCCGGTCGTGGTTGGCATGGTCAAGGGGCTCAGAAGCCCGGCGGTGGATCAACTTGATCTGCTGCGCACCTACCATACCAGTGGCAACCAGACATTTTGGAAGCTGCGGCTGCCTGCCTCGATGCCGTATCTGTTCACCAGCCTCAAGATTGGCATGGCGGCCAGCCTTGTCGGGGCCATCGTCGGCGAGCTGCCGACCGGGGCCATTCGCGGCCTTGGCGCGCGGATGCTGACCGGGTCGTATTACGGTCAAACCATCCAGATCTGGAGCGCCTTATTCGCGGCGGCCATTTTGGCGGCAACTTTGGTGGGTATCATCGGCATCATCCAGCGGGTGATGCTTAAACGGATGGGGATGCAGGCATGATCTGGGTAATCTTTGCCATAGCGGTCTGGGCTGGTGCCTATTACCTCAACCACCTTCTGGCCAATTCACGCGCCAGCGGCACGCGGGCCGTCAAGCTGGCAGTGCCCGCGATATTCGGCATCACGCTTTTGGTGGTCTGGGAGGGGTTGGTGCGGGGGCTTGGGGTGCCAAGTGTGATCCTGCCGCCGCCCAGCGCAATTGCGGTTAAGTTTTCCACCAGCCTGCCGACCTTGTGGGTCGATTTTGTCCAGACTTTCGTGAAGGGGGCGCTGACCGGGTACATCATGGGATGCGGTGCAGCGGTGGCGATCGCCATTCTCATTGACCGTTCGCCATTCCTGCAAAAGGGGCTGATGCCGGTGGGCAATTTCATCGCCGCCTTGCCGATCATCGGAACCGCGCCAATATTGGTCATGTGGTTTGGTTTTGACTGGCACAGTAAGGCCGCTGTAGTCGTCGTCATGGTGTTTTTCCCGATGCTGGTTAACACCGTGCAGGGATTGGCGGCGACCGATACCATGCAGCGCGATCAGATGGCGACGTGGTCAGCAAGTTACTGGCAATCGCTCATCAAGCTGCGCCTGCCCGCGGCCATGCCAGCCATTTTTAACGGCTTGAAAATTGCCACCACGCTGGCGTTGATCGGGGCGATCGTGGCCGAGTTTTTCGGCTCGCCCATCAAAGGCATGGGTTTTCGGATTTCCACCGAGGTGGGAAGGCTTGGTCTGGACATGGTCTGGGCCGAGATCACGGTTGCCGCCCTTGCGGGGTCGGCGTTTTACGGTATCGTAGCATTGATAGAAAAAGGGGTCACGTTCTGGCACCCTTCGCAACGAGGTTGAGCAACAACAACAACCAAATTAACCAACTGGGAGAAGACAATATGATGAAATTCACAAAAAGCGCGGTTGCCGCGTTGGCGTTGATGGGTTCGGGAGCATACGCCGCCGACGACGTAACGCTGCAACTTAAATGGGTCACACAGGCGCAGTTCGCCGGGTATTATGTGGCACTGGAAAACGGCTTCTACGCAGAAGAAGACCTGAACGTTACCATCAAGGCCGGTGGCCCGGATGTGGCCCCGGTTCAGGTGCTGATGGGTGGTGGCGCTGATGTGATGATCGACTGGATGCCGTCGGCTCTGGCCGCACGCGAGCAAGGTGCGCCGGTGGTGAACATTGCGCAGCCGTTCAAATCCTCGGGCATGATGCTGACCTGTCGTTCAGACAGCGGTATTGCCGCCCCGACCGATTTTGCGGGTAAGACGCTGGGCGTTTGGTTTTATGGCAACGAATATCCGTTCCTGAGCTGGATGAATGCCCTGGGCATTGGCACTGAAGGTGGTGACGGTGTGACGGTGCTGAAGCAAGGCTTTAACGTTGACCCGATCCTGCAAGGTCAGGCTGATTGCGTATCGACCATGACCTATAACGAATACTGGCAGATCATTGATGCGGGCCTGACCTCTGACGATCTGGTGACCTTCAAGTATGAGGATCAGGGCGTGGCCACGCTTGAGGACGGTCTTTATGTGCTGGAAGCCAACCTTGGCGATGCCGCATTTTCCGAGCGTATGGTGCGGTTTGTTCGCGCCAGCATGAAGGGCTGGAAATGGGCTGAGGAAAACCCGGATGCAGCGGCAATGATCGTGCTGGAATATGACGAAACCGGTGCCCAGACCGAAGCCCATCAAAAACGTATGATGGGTGAAATTGCCAAACTGACCGCAGGCTCGAACGGCGCTCTTGATCCGGCTGATTACGAGCGCACAGTTGCAACCCTGATGGGTGGCGGATCGGATCCTGTGATCACCGCAGCACCGACCGGTGCGTGGACCCATGCAATCACGGATGCAGCTTTGCAATAAGCCAACCTGACAAAATCAAGGGGGCCGTGCGGATTGCGCGGCCCTTTTGCTTTTTTTCACCGGTATCGGCTTTCATACGAATGGTGTTTGAGAGTTCCGAGTAGAAGTTACAATTACTGGCGCGGCAACAATAGTGTGTAACATTCTATTTCCTTGATGTTTCATTTCATTTATGACGAGCTGACGGAAATTATTGGAATCATCAGACCGTGGATCAAATGGGGAATGGGTGAATGAACAAAGCAAGCGCAGTTGCGCCTCAGGATACCGCTGACAAGCCGGTAACCGGTCCCTTTACCGGCAACGAGGCCATCGCCCGCGGGGTCTGGGAAGCTGGCGTCAAAGTTGCTGCCGCCTACCCCGGCACGCCGTCGACCGAGATCATGGAAAACGTTGCCAAATACCCGGCCGAGGACCTTCACGCGCAGTGGTCAACCAATGAAAAGACCGCGCTGGATACGGCAATAGGCGGATCGTTCGCCGGCGTGCGGTCGTTTGCGGCGATGAAGCATGTTGGGATGAACGTCGCCTCGGACGCTTTGATGTCGTTTAGCTATATCGGGGTCAATGCCGGGCTTGTGGTTCTGGTTTGTGACGATCCGGGTATCCATTCGTCTCAGAATGAACAGGACACACGGGTTTTCGCAGGTTTTGCACAGGTGCCAGTGATTGAACCAAGCGACGGTCAGGAGGCGCTGGATTTCACCAAATACGCCTTTGATCTGTCAGAGAAGTTTGAAACCCCTGTTATTGTGCGCGCCACAACGCGTCTTAGCCATACCCGCAGCGAGGTCAAAGTCGGTGCACGGGTTGAGCCTGATGACAAGGGGTTTGACGAAAACCCGTCTAAGAACGTCATGGTTCCGATGAATGCGCGGCGTCAGCATCCCGTTGTATTGAAACGCACGGATGATATCGCCGTGGAGCTGGCCGAAGGACCGCTTACGCAGGTCGAGATACGGGGCGGTAAACTGGGTGGCAAGGTCGGCGTCATCACAATGGCGATGTCTTACGTCTATGTGAAAGAGGTTATGGGGGATGTAAGCGTTTTAAAGCTTGCCGGTTCCTATCCTTTGTCGGAAAGCCACATCCGCAAATTTACCGACCAGTTTGAACGTATCATCGTGGTCGAAGAGCTTGAGCCGGTGGTTGAAAACGCCCTGAAGATCATGGGAATTGCGGTCGAGGGTAAAAGCCTGTTTCCGCGCATCGGTGAATTTTCACCCGAGATCGTCCGTGAGGGTTTCGTCAAGGCGGGGCTTTTGGAAGAGAAAAAGCACAAAGGTGCGTTTGACCTTGCGCCGATGGCGCGCCCTCCTGTTTTGTGCTCGGGCTGTCCGCATACCAGCTGTTACATGGCGCTTAGGGCATTGGATGCGCGCGTGGCGGGCGATATTGGCTGCTACACGCTGGCGGTTGCACAACCTCTGGAGGCGATAGATACGTGCGTATCAATGGGGTCTTCGATTGCGAATGCTGTCGGTATGGCCAAGGCAGGCACGGAAACAAAACCGATCATCGCCACCATCGGTGACAGCACATTCCTGCATTCCGGCATCCCGCCGCTGATTGATGCGGTTTATAACAATGCCAATATCACCGTTTTCCTTCTGGACAACCACATCACCGCCATGACCGGCGGGCAGGAACATCCGGGCACTGGTATAACCCTGCGCGGCGAAAAAACCGCCAAGGTAGATTACACCCAGCTGATCAAGGCGCTGGGGGTTGAATGGGTTGAAACCGTCGATAGCTATGACATGGCCAGCATGTACCAAAGCCTGCGCGAAGCGGTGGAATTCAAGGGTGTTTCGGTTGTCATTTCTGACCGGCCATGTGTTCTGGATCCTGTGAAGATCAAAGGTCAGGCTTTCACGGTGGATCAGGAAAAATGCGTTGCCTGTCAGTCTTGCATGAACCTTGGCTGCCCGGCGCTGACCTGGTCCGAGGGCTGGTATGAGGGTCGTCACAAGGTCGAGATTGACCCGCAAAGCTGCATGGGCTGTTCAATCTGCGCCCAGATTTGCCCAACAGATAGTATCGCGCTTTAAGGAATTCCTGAGATGGCAGAAAAGAAGAACGGACCCACAAATGTGCTGATCGTCGGTGTTGGCGGTCAGGGTGTGATCATGGTTTCAAAGGTGCTGGCGATGTTGTGTCAGAACCACGGCTATGAAGTCAAACAAAGCGAAGTGCACGGCATGGCCAAGCGCGGCGGCGGGGTGTTTAGCCATGTGCGCTTTGGCTCAAGCGTGTGGTCGCCAACCATCCCCGTCGGCGAGGCTGACGTGCTGGTGGCGCTGGAATGGGCCGAGGCTCTACGCTGGATTAACTACATGAATCCGCAAACCGGTACTTTCATTGCTGACACCCAAAAGATCGTGCCACCCTTTGCCTGCCGCGTGCGGGATCGAGGTGCCGATGCGATGTATTCCGAGGAAACCCCGGCCGAAATCATGGAGAATGTGCGCGCTGGTTACGCGATGGACGCGACCTCTATTGCCGAGGATCTGGGGAATTTGAAGGCCGCCAACACTGTTCTGTTGGGGGCGCTGTCAAACTCGCTCGAGTTTTCGGTTGATGCCTGGCTTGAAGTTATCCGGTCTTTCGTTCCACCAAAATCCATCGATATCAACATGGAAGCTTTTGCCAAGGGTCGCGAATGGGCACAAGCTGGCCCCAAACGGGTTGATGAAAATGCCAAGGGTCGCGGTGTTTCGGGGCGTGATCTGCACAAGCAAGTGGAAACCAAGCTGGAAATAACCGAGGAATGGTGCAAGGGCTGTGATATCTGCGTCAAGATGTGCCCCGAGCGGTGCTTGCGTCTGAATGACCAGCTGATCAGCGAACTACACAAACCCGACGCCTGCACCGGCTGTCGCATGTGCGAATGGCTGTGCCCGGACTTTGCCATCAAAATTACCAACACACCGATTATGGAGCCTGCTGAATAATGGCCAAACGTATCAACTTACAGGGCAATCAGGCCTGCGCTTTGGGCGCAATTGCGGCCGGGTGCACGTTTTATGCGGGCTATCCGATTACACCAAGTTCGGAAGTGGCCGAGGCGATGGCGCGCGAGCTGCCAAAGATCGGCGGCACATTCATTCAGATGGAGGACGAGATCGCCAGTATGGGCGCGGCCATCGGTGCTTCGATGGGCGGTCTGAAGGTGATGACCGCCACAAGTGGTCCTGGTTTTTCCCTAAAGCAGGAAAACCTTGGCTACGCTTCAGGTGCCGAAATCCCCTGTGTGATCATCAACGTCATGCGCGGCGGGCCTTCCACCGGCATGCCGACGCGCCCGGCGCAGGGTGACATTATGCAAGCACGCTGGGGCACGCATGGCGATCACGCTATCATTGTTCTAACGCCTGCATCTGTGGCCGAGTGTTACTCGGAAACTGTCCGCGCCTTTGAACTGACCGAACGCCTGAGGGTGCCGGTAGTTGTGCTGATTGACGAGGTTATCGGCCACCTGGTAGAAACCGTTGATTTGGACGCTCTGAAACCTTCCAGGTTGGTCACGCGCAAGTTTGCTGACGGTCCAGCCGAGGGGTTTGAGCCTTATGCCGTTACGGACGATATGGTGCCGCCATTTCCACGCCCCGGTGACGGTTATCGCAGCCACACCACCGGATTGACCCATTTGCCCAGCGGTTTTCCCACCCAAAACCCCTCCAAGGCCGAGGCCGCATTGGTGCGCACAACAGATAAGCTTGATCTGCATGCCGATCTGATCGAGGCGGTCGAGGTTGCTGAATGCGATGACGCAGATGTGGTTATAGCCTCGGTCGGTATTTCCGCGCGCGCCGGACAGGCGGCGGTTGCTGATCTGCGCAGCAAGGGCGTGAAGGCGGGCCTGTTCAGGCCGAAAACCCTGTGGCCCTTCCCCGAAGCGGCCCTGAAAGCCGCCACCAAGGGCGCGAAAGCAGTAGTAGTGCCTGAGATGAACCAGGGCCAGATGGTGCTGGAAGTTGAGCGGTTACTGAAGAATAAATCGGTTCACGGGCTGGGCAAGATTGACGGCGAGGCTATCACGCCCGCCGAAATAGTTACTCGGGTGACAGAGGTGCTGGCATGAAAGATTCCGTAAACGAGGCCGAGTTTCAAATTAATGATTACATCCGGCTGGATCAGATGCCGCATTTCCTTTGCCCCGGCTGTGGCCACGGCATAGCTCTGCGCGCGCTTTTATGGGCGGTGCATGAACTGGGCATCGACAAGGATAAACTGGCTGTGGTGTCCGGCATTGGCTGCTCGGGTCGCTTGTCTGCCTATGTGGACGCCAACAGCTTTCACACCACCCATGGCCGCCCATTGGCTTTTGCCACTGGTCTGGCCCTTGCGCGCCCGGACCTGCATGTGATTGTCATAACCGGCGACGGTGACAGCCTGGCAATTGGGGGCAACCATTTGATCCACGCTTGCAGGCGTAACCTTAATATGACCTGCATGATGCTGAACAATGAGATTTACGGCATGACCGGGGGGCAGGTCTCACCGACCACCACTTCGAACCGCTACACAACCACCACACCGGCGGGTAATACTGAGCCTGTTTTTGACGCCTGCGCTTTGGCTACGGCAGCCGGGGCTGGTTTTGTCGGGCGCGAGGTGACGATGCAGGTAACGGGTCTTAAGAACCTCCTGCGTGATGCGATTGCGCATGACGGATTTTCCTTTGTCGAGGTTATTTCGGACTGCACCGAGATTTACGGGCGCAAGAACGATCTTGGCGTCAGCCCGGAGATGATGCTGAGCCAGAAGGCCGGGATGCGGCCCGAGGCGTACAGGAACACGGTTGATGTGCCGTTCAAGCCTAACGCGCTGGAATGTGGGATGCTGGCCAAAAACGACCGGCCTGAATATGGGGCTACGTACCGCGCAATGGTGGACCGAATCCGTGGAAAGGGGGCCTGATATGGACAATTTTGAAGTACGTTTCTCAGGCTCCGGCGGGCAAGGTCTGATCTTGTCGGCCAAGTTTCTGTCCGCGGCATTAATGGCCGAGGGCTATAACGTCGCCCAAAGCCAAAGTTATGAACCAGTATCGCGCGGCGGCTTAAGTCGTTCAGATCTGGTGGTAAGCAAGGGTCAGGCGGCGTTTCCTCTGAGCCGTGGATTGGACTATTTGCTGATCCTGCATGGCGCCGCGGCGCACGCATCGGACGGGTTACTGAGCAAAAACAGCTTGGTGCTGGTCGACAGCGAGCTGGTGCCGGAACCGCCCAAGGGCGACTTTACCCTGATCAGTCTGCCTTTCACCGATACAGCCCGCAAACTGGGTAATAAACGTGTTGCCAACATCGTGGCTTTGTCTGCTTTGGTGGCGCGCGCTGGCTTGTGCCCGATGGCAGTGCTGGAAAACGTGGTGCGTACGAAAACTCCGCCAAAATTTGCCAACTTGAACATGGAAGCCTTTGAAGCTGGACAGGCACTGGCGCTACAGGATGCCTGATAGTATGCATTAGGTATGTTTACTGAATTCGCTAAAGCCGGAATGGCCCATGTCCATGCCGCACCCTTAAACGGAGATGCGCATCTGTCGGTGATCAGTCGTGATGATTTCACCGAGGCTTATGATGAGATAACGTCGTGGCAGGGCTATGCGCCGACCCCTCTTTATCATTTAAGTGACCTTGCTGGTGCGCTGGGCCTGCAAGATATTATCTATAAGGATGAAGGCCCCCGTTTTGGGCTTGGTAGCTTCAAGGCACTAGGCGGTGCCTATGCGGGCCTGCTTGTTCTGGCGCGCGAGTTAAGTGCGCGTCTGGGTAAGGACGTTGATCCCAATGATATCCGCGCCGGGCTTTACAGGGATGATGTCGCCCGGATTACACTGGTCTCGGCAACAGACGGCAATCATGGCCGCTCGCTTGCATGGGGGGCGCAGAATTTTGGCGCGGCTTGCCAGATATACATTCACCGCGATGTCAGCGAGGGCCGCGCGCAGGCAATGCGTGATCTGGGTGCTGAAGTCACGCGGGTTGATGGCGACTATGACGCATCGGTGGATCAGGTGCGCCGGGATGCTGATGCGAATGGTTGGTTCGTGGTATCCGATACCTCGTGGGAAGGGTACACGCAGCCGCCAAGGGACGTGATGGCCGGTTACGGCGTGATGGCGGTTGAGATTACCGAAAAACTGGATAAGCCCCCAACCCACATATTTGTGCAGGGCGGCGTTGGTGGGCTGGCGGCAGCTATGGCTGCCGGGTTACGACAGTACTGGGGCAAGGAAACGCCACGCGTCGTGGTGGTTGAACCGGAATTGGCTGCCTGCCTGTTCGCGAGCGCCCGGCAAGGTGCGCTGACCAATGTGGCGATTGGCGAAGAAACCCTGATGGCCGGGCTGTCTTGTGGCGAACCGTCGCCCTTGGCGTGGAAGGTTTTGCGCGAAGAAGCACAGGATTTCCTGACCATCCCCGAAAGTCTTGTCGCCCCTGCCATGCGGTTGGCCGGGCGACCTGTTGGCAGTGATCCGTCAATTCGCGCCGGGGAAAGCGCCATTGCCGGATTTGCGGCCGTGATTGCCGCGGCCTCTCAGGCCAAATTACGCGAAGATCTGGGTCTGGGTCCGCAAGCAAAGGTTCTGGTAATCGGCTCGGAAGGGGCGACTGACCCAGAGATTTACAACAGATTGATGGAGATCTGATGGCAACTGGACCAATATCATCCCTTTGGCAGGAAGTATCCCCCGCGCGCGGGGTGGACCCGGTTTTAGCGGGTGAACACCACGCGGATGTGGGCATCGTCGGCGGTGGCCTGACCGGATTGTCAACGGCGCTGCATCTGGCCCGGCGTGGATGTAAGGTTTCGCTTGTCGAAGGACGCTCGGTCGGTTGGGGCGGATCAGGGCGCAACAACGGGCAGGTGATACCGACACTGGCGGGTTGCGAGCCTGCGAGGCTTGAGGCGACCTATGGCAAAGCAGGTGAGCGTCTGGTTGGGTTGGTGCAGGATTCAGCTGAGTATCTTTTTCGATTGGCTGAGAGTGAGGGGATCGATTGCGAGGCCGAGCAATCGGGTTGGTTTCAGCCCGCCCATTCGCTTGAACACCTGCGCCTGAGCGAAGCGCGGGTGAAAGCATGGACCGAACGCAGTGCCTCAACCTGGATGCTGGACCGGCTGGCATGCGTCGCTTTGCTTGGATCTGAGGATTGGTTCGGCGGTATGTTCAACCCCACTGGTGGGCACATTAACCCGCTAATGCTGACGCGCGGGCTGGCGAATGCAAGCGAGAGGGCGGGGGCGGAGATTTTTGAAAACTCACCGGTGCAGGATATCAGCCAAACAGGTGCTGGTTGGCAAATAAAAACGCCGACAGGGTCGCTTCATTGTGACAAAGTTCTGCTGGCGACCAACGCCTATAGCGGCGAGCTGAGTAAAACGCTGGTGCCTGAAGTGGCACGTTCAATCATGCCTGTGTTGACGTGGCAGATGGCAACCGAACCGCTGAATGAAGCCAAGCGTGCCAGCATAGTGCCCGGTCGCGAAGCCGTCTCCGACACCCGCGGGGATCTGCGCTATTTCCGCTATGATGCGCGTAACAGGTTAATTGCTGGCGGCGGCCTGATTGTTCCGGTGAACGCCCAAAGCCGGATCAGGAAACTTGTCAGTGACCGTTTGACCGGGGCCTTCCCGCAACTGGGCACGCCGCATTTTAACCATACGTGGTCTGGTCATATCGGGGTCACAACGGACCACCTGCCACACTTTCATCAACTTGGCCCCGGTTTCTATACTGCCGTGGGTTATAACGGACGCGGCGTTGCCCTTTCAGTCTCATTAGGCCGGGAATTTGCCGCCCTTCTGGATGGGGTGGATGAGGGCGAACTGGCGCTGCCTTGGACTGAGCCACGGCCAATCCGTGCCCATGCGATTGCCCGTCGGCTTGCCCGCTCAGCGCTGCTTTACTATCGCTGGCGCGACACAAAACCCCCAAAACTGTAAAAAGGGATGCACCATGAGCGACGATGATACTCCCCCCCTGCCGATGTTGGAAAAACGCCGGATCGAGGCAGCGATTTTGGGTGAAGTATACCAGGTTCTGGTTGAACGCATCGGCAAGGATGAGGCGCAGGAGGTTATTGGCACAGCGGTCAAAAACTCGGCTACTACACAAAGTCAGGAGCTTCGCGATCAGCAAGAAGGACGTGACCTTTTAAGTCTGGCCGAGCTTACCAAGCAATGGGAAACCGGCGGCGCGTTAAGTCGTGATGTGCTGGAAAAGACACCGGAAGTTTACGATTTCAACATGGTCCACTGTTCCTACGCCAAGATGTATCAGGAAATGGGGCTGGGCGAGATCGGTCATTTACTTTCGTGCATCCGCGACCAGAATTTCGCGAGCGGGTTTAATCCGGATATCGAGCTGACCGTGACACAAACCATCATGCAGGGCGCCGAGTTTTGCGATTTTCGTTATCGGATGCGCGAAGCGAAAGACCACGAATAACCCTTCATTTATTTTTGCCTGTCTGTGCCGGTTCGTGGTTGGGGTCGCAAAAGGACTGCTCTCTGCCAATAGCCACTTTGGGTGCGGTTTCAACGGGTCGCTGCAACACAGGCCTCGAATTTCTCTGCTTGGGTTTGGTATTGCAAGGTCTTTCGAGGCCTCTCGTTGAGCTGGCGAGCGACTGCGCTCAGCTCTGCTTGGCTGAAGCCTGATATATCACTGCCTTTCGGGAAGTATTGACGAGGAAGGCGGTTGGTATTTTCATTGCTACCGCGTTGCCAAGGTGACTGAGGATCGCAAAAGTAAACGTCGATCTTGGTCGCCATGGTGAACTTCACATGGTCCGTCATCTCTGAGCCACGATCCCAAGTCAGCG
>JAAEUB010000245.1 GCA_024227755.1 Paracoccaceae bacterium
AAACAGGAGAATTCTCAGGTGAACACGATGCAACTTGACGCCGTATTAGAGCGTATTGACACCGACCTTCCGCAAGCGCTTGAGCGGCTACTAGCGCTGTTGCGCATCCCGTCAATCTCAACCGATCCTGCCTTCAAGGTTGAATGTGAGCGGGCAGCGGACTGGCTGGTTGATGACTTGCAAAGCATTGGCATCACGGCAGAAAAACGCCTGACACCCGGGCATCCGATGGTTGTCGGCCACGCGGAAAGGGCCGAAGGTGCCGCCGGGCCACATGTGCTTTTTTATGGCCATTATGACGTCCAGCCGGTTGACCCATTGGAATTGTGGGACAGCCCGCCATTTGAGCCCGCCATCGAAGAGACCGATAAAGGTATTGTGATCCGTGGGCGGGGTTCTTCCGACGACAAGGGCCAGTTGATGACATTTGTCGAAGCCTGCCGGGCGTGGAAGGCCGTGCACGGCACCCTGCCCGCGCAGATTTCAGTTATGTTTGAGGGCGAAGAGGAATCAGGCTCTCCGTCGCTGGTGCCGTTCATGCGCGAAAACGCAGACGAACTGACCGCCGATATTGCCCTGATCTGCGACACCGGTCTGTTTGAAAGCGCGGTACCGGCAATCACCACCCAGTTGCGTGGCATGCAAACCGAAGAATTTACCATTACAGGCGCCTCGCGCGATCTGCATTCGGGCATGTATGGCGGGCTTGCGGGTAATCCAATCCATGTTCTTTCCAGCCTGATTGCAGGCCTGCACGACGAAACCGGACGCATCACTCTGGAAGGGTTTTACGATGAAGTACCCGAGTTGACCGACGAAATACGCAGCCAGTGGCAGGGGCTGGGTTTTGACCACGCGGCTTACCTTGGCGATGTCGGCCTTTCGGTTCCGGCGGGCGAACAGGACCGCACTCCTCTTGAGATGATATGGTCACGCCCAACCTGCGAGGTAAACGGCATCTGGGGCGGCTACACAGGCGACGGTTTCAAAACCGTCCTGCCTTCCGAGGCGCATGCCAAGATCAGTTTTCGCCTGGTCGGCCAGCAGGACCCGGACAAGATTCACGCCAGTTTCAAGGCCTATATCGAGGCCGGGTTGCCAGATGATTTCAGCGTCACCTTTCATGAAAGCCGCGGTGCCGGGGCATCGCAAATGTCCACCGATAATCCCGCATTTGAAGCGGCGCGCAAAGCGCTCAGCGATGAATGGCCGCGCCCTGCCGCTTATATCGGCTGCGGCGGCTCGATCCCGATTGCCGGGCATTTCAAGGAAATCCTTGGTATGGACGCTATGCTGATCGGCTTTGGCCGCGACGACGACCAGATCCATTCACCGAATGAAAAATATAATATGGAAAGCTTTCATAAAGGCATTCGCTCATGGGCGAGGATATTGGCGAAGTTATCGAATGGATAGATGCTATCAGGTGGAGTAACGAGTTGGATATTTACCTTATTAACCTGTCTCAACGCCGGGACCGGATGCGGCTGATGCACGATCAGCTCAAAGCGCAAGGACTTGTCTACGAAAGAATCGAGGCAGTAAATGGCCTTGGCGATGCCGATATCGGCTACCCAAAGGATCATCCACGCCTGTCGAAAGGCGAATTTGCCTGTTATCTGAGCCATGTTGCGGTGTGGAAAAGGTTGGTGGACAGTGGCGCGCCTCATTGTCTGGTACTGGAGGATGACGCGGTTTTAAGCCCAAGTTTTCACAATATTACCAATCAAGAGGCTTTTTTCACCCATCCCCAAATGGTCACCCGATTGGAAACCCGTCTGCAAGGCAAAACGACAGTATTCCGCAAACCCATCCTGAAACTGGAAGGTTTCTCATTGTACCTGGCGAATAAATGCGATGTTGGGTCCTGTGCTTACGTGCTTAAGCGCACCTTTGCCCAGCACTTGCTTGATAACCACGCAACTCCGCGCATCCCGGTCGATCTCCTTCTGAACGACTCGCAACAAACCAGAAGCGACCATAATCTCGTCGCCCAATTGGTCCCGGCTATCTGTACACAAAGAATTCTGCTAGACGATGAAAACCCCTGCACCTCTGCGCGCAGTGATCTTGAGCAGACACGCCGCGGCTTCCAACACTCGGAAGCCAAAAACATGCTCTACCGGATAAAACGCGAGATTACATACCCCTTTATTCATTATTGGCCATTGGGTAGATCCGCACGTAAGCGCATACCCATTTCCTTTGAGGGATCAGACTAAGCCAACGCCATGCGCAGCAGTTTGGCACCTAGCACGCCAAAGGGCGCTGCATGCAAGAGAAAATCAAAGATGTCGATGGGACGTTTGAGCGTGCCCGCGCGCGCCATCTTGAGTTTCTCCCAGATATGCGGCTCGGGAAAAAACGGCGCTAAACCAAGGGTCAGAGCTGCCAAAACTGCGATTTGCAGGCTTAGTGCGTCCAGAAGCTCCAGCACATCAATCCTCCTCGGCCATGCCAACCCGCGCCATCCGCGCCAGCTTGGCCACCAGCAACAGCCACGGGGTGCCATGCATGAAAAAGTCAAAGATATCTATCGGCTGCGTCAGGGTTCCGGCAAACAGCATCGCGGTCTTTTCCCAGATATGGGGCGGGGTGAAGGGTGTCAGCCCAAGGGCAACACAGATCAGTAAAACCGTCCCAATCGAAATGCTATCGAGAAATTTCATGCGCGCGCTCCTGTTACCCGCCCCCAGATAGGCGCGGGGCTGTTTACATGAAAGGGGCAAATTGGCGCGGCCCAGCCATAAGGGCATGACCATGCCCCGGACAAAAGCCCGCCCCGTCGGAGCCATGAGCAAAGCGAATTGGCGTGAGACAAAAGAAGTGGCGCGGTTGACGGGGCTCGAACCCGCGACCTCCGGCGTGACAGGCCGGCACTCTAACCAGCTGAGCTACAACCGCGTTGCCTGCCAGATAGTGGGTTGCCTGCGCCGCGTCAACGGGTAATCGGCACGCTTGCGCAAGATCATCTTTCTTGTCAGGGTAGAAGGGAATGAAAGGCAGTTTGAAATGGCGAAAAGTGACGCAGACAAGGCCTATGAATGGGCCGTGGGTGAGATTGCCCGGGTAAAGGCAGCAGGCGAAACCATCCTGGACTTCAACGTCGAAGAGGCGCTCGCCCTGACCCAGCTGCCACCTGAAATCGCGGACCTCACCGCGTTGCAGAACCTCGACCTCATGAACACGCAGGTAACCGATATCAGCGTGCTGAAAGACCTCACCGCGCTGCAGAACCTCAACCTCAGGGGCACGCAGATAACCGATATCAACGTGCTGAAAGACCTCACCGCGCTGCAGAGCCTCGACCTTTGGGGCACGCAGGTAACCGATATCAGCGTGCTGAAAGACCTCACCGCGCTGCAGAACCTCTACCTCTCGGACACGCAGGTAACCGATATCAGCGTGCT
>JAAEUB010000246.1 GCA_024227755.1 Paracoccaceae bacterium
ACAACCATGCTGCTTTATGAGGCGCGCCGCCTGCGTTTGCCGGTTCTTTATGATCTTGATGATCCTTTGTTTTCGGTCTCTGCCTATATGACTTATGAGAACATGCGCGCCCTGCCTGCTGCCCGCAAAGCCCATTTTGTACGCGAGGCACCAAGGTATCTTGATGTGCTGAACGCAGCCGATATTGTTTCGGTTTCGACCCCCGGATTGCAAGAACATACGCGTCTTCATACCGCTCGACCGGTATACCAGCGCCGCAATTTCGCTGACCGCCAGACCTTGGAAGCTGGGCGTCGCATCCTTGCCCACAAGGTCAACGGACCACGCCAGAAGCCTGGATTTCGGGTGGGGTTTGCCAGCGGCTCACAAGGTCACGAGGTGGATTTTGCCCTAATCCAGAACGACATTATCGGCTTTCTGGAAGCAGATCCGCACCGCCGCCTTGTCATCCTTGGGCATTTCGACCCGAAATGGTTACCGGTGGAGCTGACGGACAGGATAGAGCGCCACGAGTTTTTAGGCTATGAGGCCTATCTGGAAGTACTCGCTTCGCTCGATTGTGCCGTGATGCCGCTGGCGGATGACCAGTTTAACCGCTGCAAAAGCGCGGTGCGGGTACTTGACGCCGCCGCGGTCGCGGTGCCCAGCCTGGTGGGTCCTGTCAGCGACATGGCGCAAGTAGTAAAAGACAGCGTGACTGGCCGGGTGATCGGGTCAGGCGAAAGCTGGGTTGAGGCGCTGGAAGCCTTGGCCGGGGACCCGGGCGCGGCAAGTGCCTTGGGGCGCTCTGCGCGCACGGAGGTGGAAACCACCTGGTCGGCACAACTGGCCCCGCATTTGATTGACCCGGAAATCATCGATTGGGTCTGTCAATGAGCGCGCCGCATATCGTTGTCATCAACGTCCATTTTGCGCCCTATACTTACGGCGGCGCGACCATTGTTGCCGAACAGGTGGCCCATGCCCTGCGCCAGCGTCACGGTTACAGAATTACCGCCATATCGGCCATAAGCCGAAGTGACCTGCACCCTTACAGCGTGATCAAAGTGGAAAAAAACGGGGTCGCAAATTATCTGATCAACTTACCTTATGGGCGCACCTATGCAGAGACCTATGATAACCCGCAGGTGACGCAAGCTGTCAGTGATCTTCTGGAAATGCTGGTACCTGATATGGTTCACATCCATTGCATTCAGGATATCG
This sequence comes from Paracoccaceae bacterium, assembly GCA_024227755.1. GTDB lineage: Bacteria > Pseudomonadota > Alphaproteobacteria > Rhodobacterales > Rhodobacteraceae > JAAEUB01. Next base: position 1,204 of record JAAEUB010000246.1, read on the forward strand.
GTGCGGGAGTGATCGGTGCAGCCAAGCGACAGGGCTTGCCTGTGGTCCTGAGCACCCATGATTTCTGGTGGATCTGCGAGCGTCAGTTCATGATCCGAACAGAGGGCACCTATTGCAGCCAGGACCCGGTTCAGATCGGTAATTGTCGCGGCTGTGTCGACAATCATAACCAAGCACGCACCCGCCAGGAAGTGCTGTACGCCGCCGCGGCGCAGGCTGATATTATTACCCATCCCAGCCATTTCGCGCGTGATTTGAACGAGCGTTCGGGCTTGACCGCCCGTAAAAGCATTGTTTGGACCAACGGTATTCGCCTGCCTAGTCCGGGATTTTTTAACCAGCAAGCCACTCGGCGTAAAGGCGCGGAGCGACTAAGTTTCGGCTTTATTGGTGGCCCGTCGCAGATCAAGGGTTGGCCAATCATCCGCAAGGCCTTTGCCGGGCTGGAACGGGACGATTTTGATGTGCATCTGGTAGAGGGTAGCCTTGACGAAAGCTGGTGGAAAGGACTTGATACCAACAGTTTGCCCGGCCACTGGAAGGTTTGGCCGCGCTTTGAGCAGGCCAAAATGGATGATTTGTTCTCCAATATTGACGTTCTGTTATACCCGTCACAATGGCGCGAGACTTTTGGGCTTTCTATTCGTGAAGCAATCGCGCGCGGTATTCGGGTGATCCAGACCGATAGCGGTGGCACCACAGAGCACCCCCTGGCCTATCGCGAGCGTATGCTGCAAATTGGTGATGGGCCCGAGGTTCTGCGCAACGAGTTGGAAAGGGTTCTTGATCGCTCAACGGAGCATCCCGACCCAGTGGAGGTTACCAGCTTCAACGACCAAGCCGCTGAAATCGCGGAGGTGTTCCACGTACATTTGGGAGTTTCCTGAAGTCTTACCACGCTCATTGTTCACGTTACCATTCAAGAAATCTGTACTCAAGATTTGCAGCTGAATTTCGAAATCGGCACCCCTGATACAAAGCAGAAACCGGATTAGCCCCTTTCCCCCCATGCTTCAGGAAGTTCAAACCCCTGTACTATTACCTCGTTTTTTATCCGCGTCACGTCTTCTGCAAAAAGATCCGCAAAAAACTCGGGCATTTCTTGCTTTGCACTTTCATTGAGGCGGCGATCCAGAAGCTGTTGCGGATAGTCGTAGGGGTCTATACCAAGGAACGTTTCAATCTGACGCAGCATGCCTCGTTGATCAATATGGATATCCTCAAAGAAAATTGCCTTCCACTTGTCCCGCGATAACCCTTCATCCAAGCGGCTCAGAACCTTGCCATATTCGGCATTATTCCAGATGTGCGATTGGCGAACAAAGGTTTCAAATTGGTTTGGTGTCCAGCTTTCCAAACAGTCAAGCCGGTCCGTTACCTGCAGGTGAAACTTGGTATGGCTCCACAGCCGCTTAATTGGATCCCTCATCGTGTATAGAACGCGTAAGTTGTCACACTGCGCCTCAATCTGTGGCCAGGCCTCGGCCGGCAGGTGGGCATTCAGGTTTGAGAAATCACAGGCATATCTTTCGTGCTGGCGCATCTGAAACAAATTGCGAAACCAGAAATCGTCAACGGGCCGGTTTAGATATGCGGCTACCCAGTGCAGATTCAGCCTTATCCGGTCAATATTGGCTTTCTTCGGATTAAAACTTCCCAGATATCGGTCTTTGGCATTTGCCAGCCGCCGGGATTCGTTCAAACGGTTGGTATCCACATAGCGGTGATAGAAATAGTGGATTTCCTTTTCAGGGCAGAAATGAAGCTCGGGATGGCGTTCCAATACGGCATGGAGCCAAGTCGTGCCCGTCTTCATCGCGCCGATGCTTAGAAAGAGATTATTAAACATAGACAATGGAAAAAGCTCCTGATCAGTAAGCGTCCACTGCCTACGCCCGGAGTATAATCCCACGCAGTCAGTTCGTCTAGCTTGTTGCTTTTGTGGTAGGGGGAGATGTGGTCCTACTTTTTCGACCAGTTTGCAGCCAGAACTGTTTCAGTTACTAAGGGGAATACTCTTAGTTTTTAAACAGACATTCCGTTTGACCAACTGATAAAAAAATCCTGTGCATTCCATTCAGCAAATTTAAGAATCTGCTAAGGCTGTACTGAAACCGCCTGTGAATTGGGTAGGCTCAACCTCTTTTACTCAGGCTTCATCAGTAGTGTTCAAACGTTTGTAGTCCTCGATATTCTTATATGATTCTGCTGCCATGAATCCCTCGAAATCAAACGCTTCATGATTGGGGGGCACCCCAAGCCATTCAGACAATTCATTAACAAACTGCATTTTGTTTCGCTCTGCCTTTTCGTAAGAGACCATTAGCGACGGACAGCCACGCAACATGATCAGCCCCAAGTTCTTTTGCTGCCGAAGCAGAGTTTCATGCACCGCCTGCACTTCGCCAAATGGATGCCAACGGTTCAGGCCACGTCCGTTTGCTACTGCATCACGGGACACACAAATCAGGTGTGGATTACGGATACTTGTCCATATTCGATCCAAGTAATCGACGGCATTTGGATATTTCCAGCCCCAGACTTCGTGTTCGGAATTATGAGTTTCCAATGCCTGACGCATCTCTGGTGGGGTCTTTCCAGAAAACTCTGCACTTTCGTGATTCTGCGCATTGACGTCCGGACCCATATTGATACCCAACCCCCGCATTACGCCAGCAACCATAGACGTGCCTCCACGCATGACGCCGAAAACAATGTAGGTCCGATGTCCCTCGGTACGGCTTTTTCCTTTTTTAAGGAGGGCACTGCCACGCTCCATATTCTCTGTCCTCTTGCGCCACCGGATATGGTTTCTGTTAGTGGTTGGATCGTTGCCTGTCATAGCTTTGTACAGGATAGATGCCATTTCCGGCGGTTTTTTACCAGATCAATAGAGTGGATTGTGTCGAGGTTACTCAGAAAAGGAAGTCATCCTCATCGAGATCAGCGAGGTTTACACCGGTTAGGGTAATCGTGTTTCCGGCAAGGTCATCAATCACCACGTCGGCACCCACCTGGTTCATGTGGTTGGTCTCGAGGTCGGTATAGTCGGTGATCGCCGTAACATCGGAAAGATCAATATCCTCGTTGTCATCCAGCGCGTCAAAATCCGAGATCGTATCGATACCGAACCCATCAGCAAAGACGAACGTGTCCGAACCCAGCCCACCACCAAGCCGGTCATTGCCGCTGCCGCCATCTACCAGGTCATTGCCACCACCACCATGCACGAAATCATGGTCCTCGCCGCCAAAAACCTTGTCATTGCCATTGCCACCCAGCACCCGGTCATCGCCCCGGTCGCCATAAATCGTATCATTACCCAACGCGCCCTCGATGATATCACGGTTGGCCCCGCCACGTATCAGATCGTGGCCATAACCGCCGTACAGAATGTCTTCGCCATTGCCACCGAAGATGCTGTCATTACCCTGGTCGCCATAGATGGTGTCGTCTCCTAATTGGCCTTCCAGACGGTCATTTTGGCCACCACCGCGCATATAGTCATTGTCATGGCCACCATAGATAGTATCGGCTCCGTTGCCGCCATAAATGGTATCATCGCCCCGATCACCATAGATTGTGTCATCTCCTAATTGGCCTTCCAGATGGTCATTTTGGCCACCGCCACGCAAATAATCATTGTCCCAGCCGCCATAGATAGTATCGGCTCCGTTGCCGCCATAAATGGTGTCATCGCCCAGATCGCCATAGATGGTGTCGGCACCATTGACACCATAAATGGTGTCATCCCCGTCCCGGCCTTCGATGTTGTTATCGGCCGCATTGCCAGTCATCACATCGTTGCCCGACCCGCCGATAGCATTTTCGATGAGTGAACGTGTATCACCCTGATATTGCAACGCGTTGAAAATATTCCCTCGCGAATACTGGGAACTGACACCGTCATGGCCCAGATACGCCAGTTGGGTTGTGCTGAAAACCGAATGTCCGCCAGGTGTCAGATCGACGATCACAGCAGTAGTGTAGGCGCTCAGATCATAGGTATCGATCCCGCCCCCGTCCCATACCGTAGCAAATATCCTGTTACCGCCGGCATCAATCCCTACTGCACCGTTAACAAGAGTGTCACCGCTGGTAGGATCCCAGGAATAGACCGTATTGCCGGAATTGGTGGTGAAATCCGCACCGTACATTGTCTGAAGCGCCTGGATATCCAGCATCATCCAGGATTGAGCATACCCCCAGGTTTCATTGGTATAGCCCGTGAGCGGGCCGTCTTCGTATGACCGATAGGTCATGATTGTGTATTCCATCGAATCCATGTCGCTGGGCAAAGGACCAAAGGCCGAGTTTTCGTGCCCGTGCTTGAGGCCCAGCGCGTGGCCCAGTTCGTGGATATGGGTGGCCCAGGCATAGTTGCCTGCCTCAGGGCTTCGGTAGATATACCCACTATAGGATCCAAACCAGACATCGCCGTTATCATTGACGTTGGCGGTAACATAATTGCCAGGGAAATCCGCTACCTCGGCAGTTCCGACGGATGCAGACGAGGTTTCGGCAACCCGGATATGGTCGTTGCTGTCCGGCGTAAGATCCTGCGCGACACCCAACCCGGTGATCCCCTCAACCGAAAATCCGGCGCTGGCCGCGCCCCCGCTTCCGGCATCCAGGGCAAACTGGACGGCCACTATTTGCGCGGCAGCCACCCCGTTTAAGGTGCCCGAAATGCCATCATAGTAATAGTCATCGCTCGCCGAATAGGAATAACTCGTAGCATTCGTTGGGAAGGAGTAATAGATCGTCGCGTCCCCCCAGGCATGCCAGGTTAAAAGCCCGTCAATGTACTGATCCCCCGTTGCGCTGACGCTATTGGTCGAATTACTAGTCCCGCTTTCAGTGGACGGAAGCGGCTGGTAGCCGGCAAGCGATGTTCGGCCTGAGTCTGTCGGCATAGTGTCTGACGTAACGCCGCTTCCGGTTTCGTCTGAATTACTCTGCTGGTATCCCACAAGCGACGTGCGACCAGAATCTGTTGGCATAGCGCCCAACGGACCGTTGCTTCCTGTCTCGCCGGAGGAACTTGGTTGGTAGCCGACAAGCGATGTGTGCAGGGAATCTGTTGGCATAGCGCCCAACAAACCGTCGCTTCCGGTCTCGCCGGAAGAATTTGATTGGTATCCGACAAGCGATGTGTGCAGAGAATCTGTTGGCATGGTCATAATGACGTTTCCATTTATTTGACAGGGTCCTGATCAGGACAGTCGGTTTCAGTTGAATTCGGAGAAGACGCGAGGTCCAGCCGATGGCGGGCATCCTCGGTCAGGAAATGGTCCGGGTGGCGGGCGATGAACAGCTCGAATGCTTCGACAGTGTTTGTACGAACCGCTTCGCGGTATTCTTCGTAAACGGCCAAATCACCATCGCGCGCCGGGGCGTTAGTGTTATCGTAACCTCCCTGTGGGGGCTGTGCCTGTGCAAGGGCCGGGCCGATCTGTGACAGGTTCAGCGCAAGCATAACCGTCATTCCAGTAGTCATCGAAGATTTTTTCATGGTTCTCTTAGGCAAGCTGACAATGTCTGACCGTAGCCAAAATGCGGGCTCTTTCCAACCAGAAATTCATCTGCCCCGCTAACAATTCTACAAGTTTCAAGGCTTTGAAACTGAATTTGATTTGCATCACTAGTGGCGTGACAATGTGGGCGACAACGGCGATCATTCTTTAAAGGTCGGCAAGCCTTTGCTGACCCAATTGCCTATGGACCCCGAGTTTTGCCAGCTTCAGCCATCCGATACCAGCGCTTACAATCTGCGCAACATTGCTGCCAGCCATAAGCTTAGTGTTGCGGCGCGGGTTTGACGGTAGAGCCCGAGGCGGTGCAGCATCCGCAGGCGGGTCAAAAGCGACTTGTCGCGCATGTGGGCAAAAGCCTCAACCAACGCCAGGTTTTCGTCGGTCAGGCGTGCGCGGGAGCGTTTCAGCGCCTTGATATTGAGGTCGTTCCATTTTCGAAATCCACCGTCAAACAACATTGAGATCCGTCGCCCTTTGGCCCGAAGGCTGTTGTTGGCGCCAATGTGGTTTGCCCCGTGCTGCCTGTACAGCAACGTTGGGTCATCGTCATGCAATACTTCTCCGCCTGCGCCGGTCACAATCTGGTAGGTCCACCAATCGTGCATCACCACCTCGCCCGCTTCTCTTGCAGCATTAATAATCAATCGGGATCCAGCGGAATTCAGGCAAATAGTATTGCCTGCTGCGATGTTCTGGATCAGTGCGTTGCGAAATCCGGGGGCGCGTGGAACCGGCGGCGACAATTGTCGGCCTGTCAAATCGGCGCGGGTAATCCATGACCGGCTGCAATAAAGCGCCGGGCGCTCAGCGGGTGATCCTGCCTGAAGGCGGGTGACACTGCGTTCAAGTTTTTCGGGTAACCAGACATCATCCTGATCAGCGAATGCCAGCCAGCAACCATCCTTAGCGTATTCGCCCGCAGCCCGGGCCAATGACATGAAGTTTGCCGCAGCGCCTTGTTCGGGCCCCTTCAACAGTTGCACCTGGTGGCCCTGAGCGCAAAAATCCCTGAGAATTTGGATCGTTTCATCGGTTGAGCCATCATCCGAGGCCAGAATTTGCCAGTTCCGGTGGGTTTGGGCAGCAATACTTTCAAGTTGAGCCTGAAGATTGTCCGCACCGTTCATAACGGCCATCAATACGACAATTGCTGGCGCATCTGACGTAACCGGGTGACCTTCGGTATCTGCCGAAACGGCAATCCCCGTATCAGGTTTGGCAAAGAAGGAAGTACCATGGTTCATTTCATTCTTGCCCTCATGGTTGCCAAGGCTTGTAACAGCATTGACGTCAGGTTGTACACAACCCCTTCAGATAGCGGCCATATTCATTTTTGGCGAACATCTTTGCCCGTTCGAGCAACTCGGCTTCGCTGATCCAGCCTTTGGTATAGGCAATTTCTTCCAAACATCCAGTTTGCTGGCCCTGGCGTTTTTCCAGGGTTCGCACAAAGTTACCGGCATCGAGCAGGCTGTCATGAGTGCCGGTATCAAGCCATGCATATCCGCGGCCCATCAACACCACATCCAGAAGTTCGTCAGAAAGATACATCTCCAAAAGCGTGGTAATCTCCAGTTCGCCGCGCGCCGAAGGTTTGACCTTGCGCGCGCGTTCAGGCGCAGAGCCGTCGAGGAAATACAGCCCGGTAACGGCATAATTTGATGGCGGCATTTCCGGCTTTTCGACGATTGCCCGCACCTGCCCGTCGGCATCAAAATCCACCACACCATAACGTTTTGGCCTGGCGACTTTGTAGCCGAACACGGTGGCTCCTTCGGACTTGTTGCGCGCGGCAATCAGCAAATCGGTCAGATTGCCGCCATAAAAAATATTGTCGCCCAAAACCAAAGCCGAGGGCGCTCCGGCCAGAAATTCCTCGGCCAGAATGAACGCTTGCGCAAGCCCGTCGGGATTTGGTTGCACAATATAGGTCAGATGGATGCCCCATTGGCTGCCATCCCCCAAAGTGCTTATAAACTGGGCCTGATCATGCGGCGTTGTGATAACTGCAATTTCCCGTATTCCGGCCAGCATCAGGGTACTGAGCGGATAATAGATCATCGGCTTGTCATAGATCGGCAGCAGCTGTTTGGAGACACCCATGGTCACAGGATAAAGCCGTGTGCCAGCGCCGCCAGCCAGGATGATGCCCTTGCGATTTGTCATGTTCGGTTCCCTAGCTGTTTTAAAACTGCATCTATTCCCGCATCCCAGTCCGGTTGACGAAGGGAAAAGGTGCTTTGCGTATTGCTGTTATCAAGCCGCGAATTCATTGGCCTTGTTGCCGGGGTTGGGTATTGGGTCGTCGCAATGTCATGTATCTCACAACCCAGCCCTGCACGCTTCATAATTCTGCGCGCAAAGTCCGCCCACGAAGTATCCGGCGCACCCGAGAAATGGTACGTGCCGGTTTTATCCCGCTTCGCCGCTAGCTGTCCGGCGATCGAAAGGCAGGCAGAGGCGATGTCGCCGGCCGCTGTAGGACCGCCAATTTGGTCGGCCACAACATTAAGGCTGGTACGCTCGCCGCCCAGGCGCAACATGGTTTTGAGGAAGTTATTGCCATGCGCTGAAAATACCCACGACGTGCGCAATATCACATGTGTTCCATGGGCGGCGCGCACGCCTTCTTCGCCCGCAAGCTTTGTGCGCCCATAAGCGTTAATTGGCGCGACCGGGTCCGAAGGACGCGACGGCGCTTTGCCTTGTCCGCTAAAGACGTAGTCAGTTGAGATATGGACAAAAGGGATGTCACGGGCTGCGGCTGCTCGCGCCATTGCTGCAGGCGCTTTGCCATTGATCAAAAGTGCCAGATCCTCTTCATCCTCGGCGCGGTCCACCGCCGTATAGGCAGCAGCGTTAATCACAGCGTCCGGTGCATAGGCTTCAATCACCGCGACACAGCTTGCCGGATCGGACAGATCGGCCTGACCCCGACCCAGTGTTATAACGTCAGCGCCACCTTGCTGCCGGATCTCTGTTGCGACCTGGCCGGTGTGGCCGAAAACCAAGATTGTCATGGCTTTACATCCGCGCCGACGCCTAACCGCCGCCCGACATCGTTACGCGCCTGCAACGCCTGCCACCAATCCTTGTTGTCGAGATACCAGCGCACGCTTTTCTCCAAACCCTCGTCCAGCGTCACCGAGGGACGCCATCCCAGTTCCTGGCGGATGCGTTCGGGGTCTATCGCATAGCGCGCGTCATGGCCGGGGCGATCAGTAACGAAGTGGATCAGGTCTGCGAAGGGTGCGGGACCGGGTTGCATCTGGTCGAGGATGGTACAGATCTTGCGAACCAGATCAATATTTGAAACCTCGTTCTCGCCGCCAATATTGTACGACCGACCGATTTTGCCTTGCTCGATCACCGTCAGTAGCGCGTCTGCGTGATCTTCAACATATAGCCAGTCGCGCACATTTTTTCCGTCGCCGTAGACAGGAATGACCTCACCCGCCAATGCCTTTACAATTACCACCGGGATCAGTTTTTCTGGGAACTGGTAGGGGCCGTAATTGTTCGAGCAATTGCTGAGCACGACCGGCAGGCCGTAGGTCTCGCCCCATGCCCGCACCAGATGATCCGAGGCCGCCTTCGACGCGGAATAAGGCGAGTTAGGCGCATAGGGCGTGTCCTCGGTGAACATTCCGGTCGCGCCAAGGCTGCCATAAACCTCGTCCGTTGAAACATGATGAAACCGAAACCCCTTGGGTCGCGCATTGCTGTGCCAATAGGCGCGCGCGGCTTCAAGCAGGTGAAAAGTGCCGGTAACGTTGGTTTCAATAAACGCACCGGGGCCGTCGATTGAGCGGTCGACATGGCTTTCAGCCGCTAGGTGCATCACCGCATCGGGAGTATAACTTGCGAATATCCGGTCAAGGGCTGAGCGGTCACAAATATCAGCCTGCTCAAAGGTATAATTGGGATGGGCATCGACAGAGGCCACGTTTTCAAGACAGGCCGCGTATGTCAGTGCGTCAAGGTTCACAACCTCATGACCGCGTGCAATTGCCAGCCTGATCACCGCCGAACCAATAAAACCTGCGCCCCCGGTTACGATCAGCTTCATTTGAATTCCCCGTAGGTAAACGGTGATTTGAAGTCAGCCAGAAATGGTGCGACGCCGTCTTTTTGCGACAATACCGGATCACCCTCGAGCCCCCAGTCAATGCCGATATCCGGGTCATTCCAGCGAATGTCGCCTTCACAATCGGGGGCATAGATATCTGAGACTTTATAAACAATCTCGCTTTCTGCTTCGCGGCTTACAAAGCCGTGCAGAAACCCTTTGGGGATAAAAAGCTGGCGGCCGTTTTCAAAGCTAAGCTCGGCCCCGACCCACTTGCCATATGTGGGGCTGCCGGTGCGGATATCCACGGCTACGTCAAAAATCCGGCCACGCCCGCAGCGCACAAGCTTGTCCTGTGCATGGGGGGGAGCCTGAAAGTGCAATCCGCGCAGCGTGGCCTTGGCGCGAGAAACCGAGTGGTTGTCCTGAACAAAGTCCACGCTGATACCAGCCTCGGCCAAGCGGGCGTGGTTCCATATTTCCGCAAAGAAACCCCGATTGTCTTCAAACCTGCGCGGCGTCAAGATGACGACGCCGGGCAGTTCGGTTTCTTCAATTTTTATCATGTTCTCATGCCCTTGGAACCCGCTAACCCGATGCGGTTTGACATACCAGATTGCAAAGCAAAAGGCTTTATAATTGATTGGATTGACCGGTTTGGGTCCAGTTTAGGCCCAATTTGGGTTCAGAGCAGGCCCCGGATAGCCTGCATCAACTCGGTCAGCGAGCTTTCTTTACTTGCGCCCGAGGTATCCACACAAACGTCGGCGCGCGAATACTGCTCTTCGCGTGCTTTCAAGATTGCCCGCAACTCTTTCATCGCGTTGGGGTTTTCAGACATTGGGCGCATGTCGCCTTGTGCACGCACACGTTCCATATGCTCTTCTGGTTCTGCTTTCAGCCAAATCGTATGGTAATGCCTGAGCAGGTAATTGAAGGTTTCAGATTGCGAGGCAATGCCACCGGCGACGGCCAGGATAACGGCCTCATGGGTGGCGACAACCTGCTCGATGGCCTGACGTTCCAAAAGCCGGTAACCTTCCTGCCCATAAAGGGCGATGACGTCCTCGACCGGCATACCGCCTTTTTCTTCGACATGCGGCTGAAGCTCGAGAAACTGCTGATCCAGTGCGTTTGCCGCCATCCGGCCAAGAGTGGATTTGCCCGCACCGCGCAGACCGATCAGGGCAATCCGGCTGGCCTTGTCCTGATCTGGCTCTTTCGGTTCCAGCACCTCAAAAACCGCCGCGCGCTGAGCCTTGGTGGCTGTTTGCATCAGGAAAGTAGCGCGAGCGATTTCCGAGCTCCACGGATCCCCCTCGGCCACAAGCCATTCGATGCCGAAATCCAGCGCATCAGCAACGCGCAACAAAAGCGCGATCGAGATATTGCCCTGCCCCGCCTCAAGCTGAGCCAGATAGCGTTGCGATACCCCGGATTTTTCCGCCAACTTCAGGCGGGTCATGCCGACACGCCCACGCGCCTGGCGCACCCGATCACCGACCAAGGCAAGAAAGGTGGCCATTTCGCTTTCGTTCAGCCCGGCAGATTTGCGGGTCTGGGTAACTTTGCCGTCAAAGGTGACAATCTCGCTCATTCCTCGACCACCAACGGCGACAGAAGCGCCAGCAGATCGGCCGGAGGTTCACGCGATTCCAGCACCTTTGCGACCACGAAGACCGACACAAACTTGCCCTCAAAACACAGTGTCCCGCCTTGATACCCGCACACACGATATTGGATCGACTTGGTTCCCAACCGGGTCAGTTCAACTGTGCAGATCAGAGTGTGACGCGGGGTGACGGGGGATGAAAAATCAAGGCTTAGATGGACAAAAGGCGTGCCGATGTTGCGGTCAATATTCAGCGCATACCAATCAAGTCCCATATGCGACTGCCACCAGGCATCTATCGCCTCAAGCGCGAAATTGGGAATGCGCCCGGTGAACGCAATCAACTCGGGATCGCAATCGGCCCAACCAACTCGAATCGGGTATTCAAACGGCTTTGGCTGTTGCGTACTCAAAAAAGTAATTCCTTAATACGTTTCAATATGATAGCGTCCACTGTTGGTCATTTCATCACGAAGTTTGTCCCAGTCCTGACCCGTGGATGCAGCGATTTCCGCAAGGGCCGCCTCGACATCTTTTTCCATCGCTTTCAGACCACAGACATAGATATGGGTCGTTGGCTGGCCGAACATTGGCGCGATGGAATCGGCATCCTCGCGCAATTTGTCCTGCACATATTGCTTTGGCGCACCTTCGACCCGACTAAAGGCGAAATGCTTGGTAAGAAGGCTATCGGGCACTTTGGCAAGCGGGCCGAAATAAGGAAGCTGATCGGGGCTGCGCGCGCCAAAAAACAAATGCAGAGCGCCGGTGACTTCCGGCATCACCCGCTGGTGGCGCATGGTGAAGGCGCGGAAAGGTGCGGCACCGGTGCCGGTGCATATCATAATCAACCTGGCCGCAGGGTCGTTTGGCATCAGGAAACTGGCACCATATGGCCCTGTGATTTCAATTTTGTCGCCGCGTTTGAGATCACAAAGATAGTTAGAGCAAAGCCCGCCCGGTATTCGCCTGACCGTAAGTGAAATATTGCCTTTTCCCGGACGTTCGCCGTCACGAGGGCTGGAGATTGTATAGCGTCTTTGCGCATGCGACCGCCCATTCGCGTCTTTTCCCGGCAATGCGATGCCCACGTGCTGGCCTTCCAGTACGGGGTAATCAACGCCCTCAAGGCTTAGGATAATATGGTGGATGTCAGCTTCGGTACCCTCGCCAGTCAGGCGATAATTGCCCTGCACCTCGACCTCGACCGGACGCGACGGCGTGTGCAGGTTTATCACCGGTTCAGAAGCCGAGGCGGGGGCGGGTATTTTTGGGGGGCGGCGCTTTTTCGTCGTGCTGGTTGCGTCGCGGGCCGGTGGGTCGGGCTGGGCCTCGACGGGGCTATGGGTGACGGCCTCGGGCAGTTCCATCCATTCGAACTGTGTCTCAAGTGGATGGGGGGCTGCGACCATCAGCCAATTGTCGATGGCCCCGGTTGGGCATGGACCAATGCAGGACATATCCCCGTCACAGATCCCTGCATCCACCACCACGTTGTCACTATTGTGCGAAATGGCGTCTTTCGGGCACGCCTCTTCACAGGCGTGGCAGCGAATACAAATCTCAGGGTCAATCAGATGTTGCTTTACCAAAGCGTTCATGGGTGGCCCTCAAGCATCATAGATTTGCACATATTCAAAATCACCTGGCTTGTTGTCAATGCCCACCCGCGGTGGCGCAATCCAGCCCGCGTATTCACCTGGTTCGCGTACCGTGACCATCAAGGATTGGATAAAGTCACCATCTGCTTTCGAAGGCAACCATTCATCGCGCTTTGCGGCCCATTCCTCTGGGGAAAGCACCAATCCGCCGGGGGTGATCGGAGCGCCTTCAAAGACACCGATTTTGCGATGAAAGCCTTCGTGCGGCAAGTTTAATTCGAAGTCGATGCCATGCTTTTTGATGATGGCATTCCAACGCTTAACGCCGCCCGCCGCATCGTTGGTGTAGTCATCGCGAAGGCGCATATTGATGGCTGTCAGTGCAGGCACATCCTTCACCATGATCTTGCCGTCGGTGAACTCGGCCACTGGATAGGTTGCGTCGGTCAACATGTGGTCGTCGTCAATCTTAGGTTCCTGATAGCGTCCCTTGATACCGGCATTGAAAGCGTTGGCGGCATTGGTCGAGACTTCGCGTCCAAACAGATCCAGTGACAGGGTATAGTGCAGGTTCAGCTTTTTCTGGATCGTCGGCAGATCTATGACGCCCAGGCTGCGCACGGCGTTGATATCATTCGGGTCGGTGATCCCGGCGGCATTCATCGCCTCGCAGGTGCGCTGAATTGTGCGCCCGACGCCGGTTTCGCCAACAAACATGTGGTGCGCTTCTTCGGTCAGCATGAAGCGACAGGTGCGGCTAAGCGGATCAAACCCGGACTGGGCCAACGCCTCAAGCTGCATTTTACCGTCGCGGTCAGTGAAATAGGTGAACATGAAGAAGGACAGCCAATCTGGGGTTTCCTCATTGAAAGCCCCCAGCATACGCGGTTTTTCTTCCGAGCCTGACTGGCGCTTTAGCAGTTCATTGGCCTCCTCGCGCCCATCGGCACCAAAGTATTTCTGCAGAAGGTAAACCATCGCCCAAAGGTGGCGGCCCTCCTCAACGTTGACCTGAAACAGGTTGCGCATGTCGTAAAGCGAAGGCGCAGTTTTACCAAGGTAACGTTGCTGTTCGACCGAGGCAGGTTCGGTGTCGCCCTGAATGACGATCAGGCGGCGCATCAGCGAACGGTATTCACCCGGCACCTCTTGCCAAGCCAGTTCACCGTAATGTTGCCCACAGGGAATGACCCGCCCCTCAACCTGAGGCGCCAGCAAAATACCCCAGCGGTATTCGGGCATCTTGACATAATCGAACTTGGCCCAGCCTTTGGGGTCGACGCTTATCGCGGTGCGCAGATAAACAAGATCTTCCAGAAACCCGTCGGGGCCCGAACCTTTCCACCAGTCAATGTAACCGGGATGCCATTTTTCGAGCGCTTTCAGCACCCGTCGATCGCTTGAAAGCCCAATATTGTTGGGGATTTGTGTGTCGTAGCTAACTTCCCATGCCTCGGTCATCATCTTTCTCCTTTTTGCTTTTAAACCCTGCGCTTATCGTATTCACCGCGAATGCCGGTGCCGTAGCGTCGCAAGGCACCTTTTTCGCCAACCGCATTGGGGCGCTGAAATATCCAGTTCTGCCAGGCCGTCAGGCGACCGAAGATGCGGGTCTCCATGGTTTCGGGGCCGGGGAAACGCAGGTTCGCCTCCATCCCGGTCAAGGCGTCGGGTGAAAAGCTGCAGCGTTCTTCCAAAAACACCCTGATCTCATCCTCCCAATCGATATCGTCATAGGCGAAAGTGACCAGACCCAGCGCATCAGCGGCTTGTGCGTCCAGCGGCTTGCCAGCCTCGGCGCGCGCAGCGTCGACTGCCTCGGGTGTGCCCAGAAAACGAGTTTCCAGCCGGGTCAGGTCATTCGACATGGGATAGCTGCCGAAGTTGCCTTGGCTGAGGATAATGGTTGCCTCGGGGCGGTCATCATCCTCAAACTCTCCGTCAGCCATGAAGCTGCGATCAACCGCGAACAAAAGCTCGGCCAGCACGCCCGCAAAGCACGACCCCGGCTCGATCATTGCCACCAGCGAACGCGATGTCAGGTCGATACGTTTTAGTACCCGTTTCCAATAAAGCAGGATTTCATGCGCCAGCCAGTCGCCTTGATTGTCCAATAGCAGCTTTTCATGCGCCATGACCTTGCCCGCATCCCCTTCGGCCTTGAAGATCAGAGTGCCCAGTTCCAGTTCATTGAACCTGAGATGCAGGATGGCGTCATCCAGTTCGCGCGCAGCACGCAAAGCCCAGGTTTCTGCGCCCGCTTCATGCAGTTGGGCAAGGGTGCCGGCATCTGTTTGCGGCGCGGATATGGTAATGGTCGCCAAACCGCCGGCGTGATCAACATCCACGCGAACGCTGGAATAAGTCAGTGAACCGTCGTCGTGTATTTCACGTGCCAAAGGCGTCAAAGC